>DASTGK010000157.1:0-7701 GCA_035719085.1 Anaeromyxobacteraceae bacterium | reverse complement strand
GCCGCGGCGCGGACCGGCAGCGCGGGGTGGGCGCCGGCCCACCCGTCGCGCGCCTCCTCGAGCCGGAAGAAGGCCATGAGCCGCTGCAGCGACTCGGCCTGGCTCGCCAGCTCCTCGGCGGTGGAGGAGAGCTCCTCGGCGGCCGAGGCGGTCCGCTGCGTCACCTGATCGACCTGGGCCATGGCCCGGTTGATCTGCGTGACGCCGCTCGCCTGCTCCTCGCTCGCCGCCGCCACCTCCTGCACCAGCTCGGCCGTCTTGCGGATCTGCGGCACGAGGGCGCCGAGGAGCGCGCCCGACCGCTCCGCCACCGCCACGCTGCGCCCCGCCAGCTCGCCCACCTGCTGCGCCGCCGTGCGGGCCCGCTCGGCCAGCTTGCGGACCTCCTGCGCCACCACGCCGAAGCCCTTGCCGTGCTCGCCGGCGCGCGCCGCCTCGATGGCCGCGTTCAGCGCCAGCAGGTTGGTCTGGTAGGCGATCTCCTCGATGATGGTGGTCTGCTGGGCGATGGCCTTCATCGCCCCCACCGTCTCGGCCACGGCCCGGCCGCCCTCCTCGGCGTCGTGGGCGCCCGCCGCCGCCGCGTGGACCGTCTGCCGGCTGCTCTCGGCGTTCTGGCCGATCGAGGCGCTCATCTCCTCGAGCGACGAGGTGGTCTCCTCGACGCTGGCCGCCTGCTCGCCGGTCCCCTGCGACAGGCCCTGGGAGGTCTCGGAGACCTGGCCCGCCGCCGACGAGAGGGCGTCGGCCCCGGCGCGCACCTCGCCGATGATCTGCTGCAGCCGCTCGGTCATGGCGCGGATCGACGCCTGGAGCCGCCCCAGCTCGTCGTGCCGGTCGACCTCGACGTTCTGGCGCAGGTCGCCGCCGGCGATCCGGTCGGCCTGCGTCACCACCGCGGCCACCGGCACGGTGATGCTGCGCGTGACGAGCGCGGCGATGAGCGCCGCGAGCAGGGTGGCGCCGGCGACGAGCGCCAGCACCGCGGTGCGCGCCGACTCGTAGGCGGCCTGCGCCTCCTCTCGGGCCTGGTCCATCCGCTCCCCCTCGTAGTGGACGAGCGCGTCCCAGGCGTCGTTCACCGCGGTGAGCCGCGGCACCACCTCGCGGACGGCCACCGCCTGAGCCTCCTCGACACGCCCCTCGGCGAGGAGGGCGCGGGCGCGGCCGTAGGGCTCGAGGTAGCCGGCGCGGGCCTCCTTGACGCGGCCGAGGAGCGCGCGGGCCTCGGCGTGGATCAGCGTCGCTTCCCGCTTCTCCACGAGCGCCACGGCGGCGCGCCGGTTCTCCTCCATCGCCGCCTGGATCCGGTCGGCCTCCGCCCGGTCGCGGGTGAGGAAGAGGCGCGTCACCAGCGCCGCCTGCAGCTGGGCCCGGTTGGCCCCGTCGGCGGCGAGCTGCGCCTTGCCCCAGCGCTCCACCGCCACCTGCTCCAGGTTCCGGTCGATGTGGGCCATGCGGCTCAGGCCGACCCAGCCGACGATCACGATCACGGCGACGAGGAACCCGAAGGCGAGCGAGAGCCTGGTCCCGATGCGAAGGCGCGTCATGGAATCCCCCCGGCGCCGCGAGGTGCGCGGCGCGTCGGGAGGAGGGGCTGCAAGGCGGCCGCCTTGTTATGAACTGCAACGAATGCCCTGCGGCAGGCGGTCGCAGGCGGTGCTCCCACGCGGAACGTGTGGGGATTTATCGGTCCGTCCGGGTGATCCGGGCGGTCAACGACGAGCGCCCCGTATGGGGTATCATCGACCCGGGTGGTCCTTTACCGGCGATTTCACCCACAGTTGGGGCGGTGGCGCCGAGGCGGGCGGCGGCTAGCGCTGGCCGGCGGACCCCTCGACCACCACCGTCCGCACCTGGAAGGCCGGCGCCGCCTGGATGGCCCGCTTCACCGGGCACTGGTCGGCGACCCGCACCAGGGCCTCCCGGTACTTCTCCGGGAAGGTGGGCGGCACCTCCACCTCGAGCTCGACGCGGGCCAGGAGGCCGGAGTCGGGGTCGAAGTGGTTGCGCTGCCGGATGCGCAGCCCCTCGGTCGGCAGCTCGCGCTTGCGGCAGAACCCGGCCACGTAGACGCCGGCGCAGGTGCCGATCGAGGCGAGGAAGAGGCTGAACGGGGAGGGCGCGCCGTCCTCGCCGCCGCTGCCGACCGGCTGGTCGGTGCGGATGACGTGGCCGCCCACCTCGGTGTCGACGCGCATGTTGCCGGGCAGGGTGACGACGATCTCGCTCGCCATGGGGGGACGGTCCTCGCTGGTGTGGCCGCATGTTGCCCGTGCGCCGCGTCCGGATCCAGCCCGGGCCGCCCAGGATTCCGGCACCGGGCGCCGTGTGCTAGCGTCCACGGCCCCAATGAACGCCAAGAACAAGGCCAAGCCCGTCTCCCGGGCGGCCCTCTCCGGCGAGGCCGACCCGCGCCTCGTCGCCCTCTCGGTCTCGATCCAGGACGACGGCGCGCTCTACGCCGAGGACATCCGCGGCAGCCAGGCCCACGTCTCCATGCTGGCGGCCCAGGGGATCGTGCCGAAGGCGGTGGCGCAGCGGCTGGTGAAGGCGCTCGACCAGGTGAAGGCCGAGTTCGAGGCGGGCAAGATCCGCTTCGACCCGGCGCTCGAGGACGTGCACACCCACGTCGAGCGGCGGCTCGGCGAGCTGACCGGCAAGGACGCCGGCTACCTGCACGCCGGCCGCAGCCGCAACGACCAGGTGGCGCTCGACGAGCGGCTCTTCATCGTGGGCGCCTGCGACCGGACCGACGCGGCGCTCGGGCGGCTGCAGCGGGCGCTCCTCGGCCAGGCGAGGCGTCACGAGGCGACGCTGCTCCCCGGCTACACCCACCTGCAGCGGGCCCAGCCGGTCTCGCTGGCCCACCACCTGCTCGCCTACGTCGAGATGTTCGGCCGCGACCGGGCCCGGCTCGCCGAGGTCCGCGCCCGCGCCGCCGTCTCGCCGCTCGGCTCCGGCGCGCTCGCCGGCACGACGCTGCCGCTCGACCGGCTGGCCGTGGCCCGCTCGCTCGGCCTCGCCGGCGTGACGCGCAACAGCCTCGACGCCGTCTCCGACCGCGACAGCGCCCTCGAGCTGCTCTTCGCCGTGGCGCTCGCGGCGGTGCACCTCTCGCGCCTCGGCTAGGAGGTGGTCCTCTGGACCACGCGCGAGTTCGCCTTCATGACGCTCGACGACGCCTTCGCCACCGGCTCCTCGCTCATGCCGCAGAAGAAGAACCCGGACGTGGGCGAGCTGGCGCGCGGCCGCGCCGGCCGGGCCATCGGCGACCTGGTGGCGCTGCTCGCCATCGTGAAGAACCTGCCGCTCAGCTACAACCGCGACCTGCAGGAGGACAAGCGGCCGCTCCTCGGCGGCCCGCAGGCGCTCCAGCTCACCGCCGACGCCATGGCGGGCGCCGTGGAGACGGCCACCTTCCACGCCGACCGGATGGAGGAGGCGCTCGGCGGCGGCGAGGCGCTCGCCACCGACGCGGCCGAGTACCTGGTCGACCGCGGCGTCCCCTTCCGCGAGGCCCACGAGGCGGTCGGCGCGGCGGCCAAGCTGGCCGGCAAGCTCGGCAAGCCGCTCGCGAAGCTGAGCGCCGCCGAGTGGGGCACCATCCACCAGACCTTCGGCGCCGACGTGCTCCGCTGCTTCGACGCCCGCCGCAGCCTGCGCCGGCGCGAGCTGCCCGGCGCCCCCGGCCCCAAGGCGGTGCGGGCCGAGCTGCGCCGCTGGGAGAAGGCGCTCGGGGCCGGCCGGTGAGGGGCGCCCTCCTCGCCGCGCTGCTCGCCGCCGCCTTCGCGGCCTCCGCCTGCGGCGTCAAGGCGCCGCCCAAGCCCGCCGGCGCGCCCGAGAAGGAGCCGCCGCACGAGATCTTCCGCCCCGGGGAGGAGCGCCGGTGAACCACTTCCAGCCGAAGAAGGGCGTCCTCCACGCCGAGGCGGTGGCGCTGCCGGCGCTGGCCAAGGCCTACGGCACGCCCCTCTACGTCTACTCGCGCGCCACGCTCACCCGCCACTGGCAGGTGCTCCACCGCTCGCTGGCCGGGCTCGACCACACCGTCTGCTACGCGGTGAAGGCCAACTCGAACCTGGCCGTCCTCGCCACCTTCGCGGAGCTCGGCTCCGGCTTCGACATCGTCTCGGCCGGCGAGCTCTACCGGGTGATGAAGGCGGGCGGCGAGCCGCGCAAGGTGGTCTACAGCGGCGTCGGCAAGCGGGACGACGAGATCGCCTTCGCCCTCGACGCCGGCGTCGGCACGCTCAACGTGGAGAGCGCGCCGGAGCTGGCGCGCGTCGCCGCGGTGGCGCGGCGCCTGAAGGTGCGCGCCCCGGTGGCGCTGCGGGTCAACCCGGACGTCGACCCGAAGACCCACCCGTACATCGCCACCGGCCTGCGCGAGGCCAAGTTCGGCGTGGCGGTGCCGGACGCGCGCCGCCTCTACCACGAGGCGGTGAAGGACCCGCACCTCGACGTGCGCGGCGTGGCCTGCCACATCGGCTCGCAGATCACCACGCTCCGCCCCTTCGTCGACGCGGTCGGCCGGGTGCGCAAGCTCGCCGAGGACCTGGGCCGCGCCGGCATCCGGCTGCGCCACCTCGACGTCGGCGGCGGCCTGGGCGTCACCTACAAGGACGAGACGCCCCCGTCGCCGGCCGAGTACGGCGCCGCCATCCGCAAGGCGCTCGACGGCTGGGAGGGCGAGGTCCACCTCGAGCCGGGGCGCGTGCTCGTCGGCAACGCCGGCGTGCTCGTGACGCGCGTCCTCTACGTGAAGGAGAGCGGCAAGAAGACCTTCGTCGTGGTCGACGCCGCCATGAACGACCTCGTCCGGCCGAGCTTCTACGACGCCTGGCACGAGATCGAGCCGGTGGTGGCGCCGCGGCGCGGGACGAAGGCCGTGAAGGCCGACGTGGTCGGGCCGGTCTGCGAGTCGTCCGACTTCCTGGCGCGCGATCGGAGGCTGCCTCTCCCCGCCGAGGGCGACCTCCTCTGCGTCCGCACCGCCGGCGCCTACGGCTTCACCATGTCGTCCAACTACAACTCGCGGCCGCGCGCCGCCGAGGTGCTGGTGGACGGCGACCGGGCGCTCCTGGCGCGCGAGCGCGAGACCTACCCGGACCTGGTGCGTGGCGAGGAGCCCCGGCCGAGGGCCAGGCGGTTCCAGGGGCGCCGGAGCCTCGACGCGGGCTGACGCGCTGGCCCGCTACCCGCCGTGAAAGGTGGTGAACTCCGCCACCGGCGCGCGCGCCGTCTCGAGCGCGTTCTCCGGCGCCGACGGATCGGCGTGGCCCAGGCTCATGCCGCAGACGACCTGCTCGGAGTCGTTCAGCCCGAGCTGCGCCGCGATGATCCGGTGGTACTGCATGAAGGCCGCCTGGGGGCAGGTGTCCAGCCCGCGCGCCCTGGCCGCCACCATGATCGACTGCAGGAACATGCCGTAGTCGAGGAAGCTCCCCTGCCGCATCACGCGGTCGATGACGAAGATGAGCCCCACCGGCGCGTCGAAGAAGGCGTAGTTGCGCCCGAACTGGGCGTGCATCCGCGCCCGGTCGCCCCTGGCGATGCCGAGCAGGCCGTAGAGGTCGAGGCCCACCTTCCGGCGGCGCTCCAGGTAGGGGCTGGTCCACTCGCGCGGGTAGTAGTCCCACTCGTCGCGGTGGGTGGCGGCGACGTCGGGATCGGCGTGGGCGGCCAGGATCTCGGCGCTGAGCCGCGCCTTGGCCTCGCCGGTGAGCACGTGGACCTTCCACGGCTGGATGTTGGTCCCCGAGGGCGCCCGGCTCGCCACCGCCAGGATCTCCTCGATCTCCTCCCGCGGGACCGGCGTGGGGAGGAAGGCGCGGACGCTGCGGCGGCTGGTGATGGCCCAGTCCACGGCGGCGGTGACCTCCGGCGGCGGCTGGGCGAGCGGGCGGTTCGGGCTCATGAGCCGACTCTGTCGACGGGCCGCGCCGGCTGTCAACGGCGGCCGCCACCGGCGCCTTTCCGCCCCGCCGCGGATCGGCTACAGTCCTCAACCCCACTTTTCCCGACAGGAGCGCCGGATGCGCCTCGAAGGATCGATGGTCGCCATCGTCACCCCGATGAAGGACGGGGCGGTGGACCACGCCAGCCTGCGCGAGCTCGTGGAGCTCCAGCTCGCCGGCGGCACCGACGGAATCATCCCCTGCGGCACCACCGGCGAGGGGGCCACCCTCACCGCGGCCGAGACGGCGGCGGTGGTGAAGACGGTCGTCGAGCAGGTGCGGGGGCGCGCCGCGGTCATCGCCGGCGCCGGCTCCAACGCCACGCACGCCGCCATCGAGGGGGTGAAGGCGGCCAAGGAGCTGAAGGCCGACGCCGCCCTGGTCGTCACGCCCTACTACAACAAGCCGACGCAGGAGGGGCTCTTCCAGCACTACCGGGCCATCCACGAGGCGACCCGCTTCCCGGTGGTGGCCTACAACGTCCCCTCGCGCACCTCGGGCGACCTGCTGCCCGAGACCGTGGCGCGCCTCGCCAAGGCCGGCGCCATCGTCGGCATCAAGGACGCCACCGCCAACATGGACCGGCAGGTCCAGCACGTGGAGCTCCTCGGCAAGGACGCCATCGCCTTCCTCTCGGGCGACGACTTCACCGTGGTCCCCTACATCGCCTGCGGCGGCCACGGCGTCATCTCGGTGGTGGCCAACATCGCGCCGCGCGCCATGAAGGAGCTGGTGGTCGCGGCCCGCCGCGGCGACTTCGCCACGGCGCTCGCCAAGCAGGCGGCGATGGCCGAGCTCAACCGCGTCATGTTCGTCGAGACGAGCCCCGGCCCGGTCAAGGCGGCGGTGGCGCTGCTCGGCAAGGCCGGGCCGGAGCTCCGGCTGCCGCTCGTGCCCATCGCGCCGGCCAGCCTGGAGAAGGTCCGCGCGGCCATGGTCCGCTTCGGCCTGCTCGCGCAGGCCTGATCCTCACGGAGAACCGCATGATCGACGTCGTCGTCACCGGCGCGGCCGGCCGCATGGGCCGCGAGATCGTCCGGCTCGTCCTCGCCACGCCCGGGCTGCGCCTCCACGGCGCGGTGGAGCGGGGCGGCCCGGCCATCGGCCAGGACGCCGCCGCGCTGGCCGGCCAGCCCTCCACCGGCGTGCGCGTGGTCGAGACGCTGGCCCAGGCCCTCCCCGGCGCCGGCGCGGTCATCGACTTCACCCACTTCGAGGCCTCGGCCGCCCACGCCGAGGCCTGCGCCGCGGCCGGCGTGCCCATTGTCATCGGCTCGACCGGCTTCACCCCCGAGGCGCGCGCCCGGGTGGCGGCGGCGGCGCGGCGGGTGCCGGTGATGCTCTCGCCCAACATGAGCGTCGGCGTGAACGTGCTCTTCGAGCTGGTGCGCCAGGCGGCGGCGGTGCTGGGCGACGCCTACGACGTCGAGATCGTCGAGCTGCACCACAAGAAGAAGAAGGACGCCCCCTCGGGCACCGCGGTGCGGCTCGGCGAGGTGGCGGCCGAGGCGCTCGGGCGCGATCCGGCCAGGGACCTCACCTACGCGCGGCACGGCATGATCGGGGAGCGGCCGGCCAAGGAGATCGGCGTCCAGACGGTGCGCGGCGGCGACATCGTCGGCGAGCACACCGTCTACTTCTGCGGCGAGGGCGAGCGCATCGAGCTGACCCACCGGGCCACCGCCCGCGAGCAGTTCGCCCGCGGCGCCATGCGCGCCGCCCTCTGGCTCCCCGGCAAGGC
>DASTGK010000156.1:0-2803 GCA_035719085.1 Anaeromyxobacteraceae bacterium | reverse complement strand
CGCGCCGACCGCCGAGACCGGCGTCACGCAGGCGCGCTCCGCCTTGCCGTCGATGAGCACGGTGCAGGCGCCGCACTGGGCCATGCCGCAGCCGAACTTCACCCCGGTGTAGCCGAGCAGATCGCGCAGCACCCAGAGGAGCGGCATCTCCCCCGGCGCCTCCACCTCGCGGACGGTCCCGTTCACCTCGAGCTTCATGGCGGCTCCTCACGCGCCCGGCGGAGCGGCCCCGGCGCCGGCGCCGCGCCCTGCCTCGAGCGCGGCGAGCCGGAGCGCGTAGGCCGGACCGCGCGCGTCCTCGTGCTTGAAGTAGACGAAGGCGTCGCCCCAGGGCTGGGCGTGGATCCGCTCCAGCCAGCCGCCCATGGCGGCGTCGTCGTACTCGGGCCGCCGCAGCCGCAGGTAGCCGTAGGGCGCGGTGGCGACGAGCGGCGTCGCCCCCTCCTCGGTGTCGGCCACGCAGAGCGCCGCGCCGGCGTCGGCGAGCGCCGTCAGCACCTCGGTGACGAACCAGCTCTCGTGCCGGAACTCGAAGGCGACCTTGCCGCCCGGCGGCAGGAGCGCGAGGAAGTCCTTCAGCCGGGGCAGGTCCTTGCGCAGGAAGGGCGGCAGCTGGAAGAGGAGCGGGCCGAGCGCCGCGCCGAGCTCGGCCGCCGCCTGCTGGAAGAAGCCGAGCGACTCGAGCGAGCCGACGAGCCGCTCCCGGTGCGTGATCCGCTGCGGCGCCTTGAGCGCGAAGAGGAAGCCGGGCGGCGCCTCGGCGCGCCAGGCGGCGAGCATGCTCCGGCGCGGCATCCGGTAGAAGGTGTTGTTCACCTCGACCGTCGGCAGGCGCGCGGCGTAGGCCTGGAGCATCCGGCTCGAGGCCAGGTCGGCCGGGTAGAAGCCGCCCTTCCACGCCGGATAGCTCCAGCCGCTCGTCCCCGCGAGGATCCGCACGCGCGGGGAGGTAGCCCGGGGGCGCGGGGCGGGCTCGCCCCGGAGGGGGCGATACCGGCCCGGTCCGGGGCCGGCCGGGCCGGCGTCGACGCGCGGCCGGCCCTTGACGCCGGGTACGTCCCAAACCTTGCCTCTTCCGCCCGGCGTCCTAAGCTCGCGCGGATGGTGAGGGGCACCCACGCGGCGGTCGCGCTCGCGGCCGCGCTCTCGGCGGCGGCGGTGGCGCGCGCCGACGATCCGGCCCGGCGCGGCTTCGACGCCGACCCGTCGCGCCTCGCCCTCTCGCTCGACGGCGGCTTCGCGGTGGAGACGGCCGCGGCGGCCCCAGAGCGGACCTGGCGCGCCGGCGCCGTGCTCGATCTCGCCAACGGCCTCCTCGTGCTGCGCCAGGGCGCGGCGCGCGACGACCTCCTCGCCTACCGGCTCGGCCTGCACCTGTACGGCGGCTTCTCGCTCGGCCGGCTCGAGCTCGGCGCCGAGCTGCCGGTCGCCCTGTGGCAACAGAGCGACCTCTCCCTCCTCACCAGCCAGGGGGTCACCGGCCCGCTCGTCGCCCCCATCGCCTCGGCCGCCTTCGGCGACCTGCGGCTCGGCGCCAAGCTGCCGCTCCTCGACGCCGAGCGCTTCCCCGTGGGCCTCGCCGCCCTGGCGGAGCTGCGGCTGCCGACCGGCGACCCCAAGGCCTTCCTGAGCGACGGCCTGGCGCTCGCCCCCTCGCTCGTCGCCACCCGCCCGCTCGGCCGGCTCCGGCTCGACGCGCAGCTCGGGTACGTGGTGCGCGGCGAAGGGCAGTACGCCCAGCTCGTGGTGCACGACGGCCTCACCTACGGCGCCGGCGCGTCCTGGGACCTGCCGCCCGCCGGCCGCCTGGAGCGCTGGAAGGCGATCGCCGAGCTGACGGGGAGCCTGCAGCGCGGCTGGGATTCGGGCGGCGCCCGCTACAGCGCGCCGCTCGAGGCGCGGGCCGGCCTGCGCGCCTTCCTCGGGCCGCAGCTCTCGGTCGAGGCGGGCGGCGGCACCGGCCTCGGCCCCGTCGGCTACGGGCGGGAGCGCTGGCGCGTCTTCGTCGGCGTGCGCTTCGGCGGCCAGGCCCGCCACGAGGTCGGCCCGCCCGAGGCCGACGACGACAGCGACGGCGTGCCGAACGCCACGGACCGCTGCCCCACCGAGCCGGGGCCGCCCGAGCTGGACGGCTGCCCGGATCGCGACGGCGACGGCATCCCCGACGTCGAGGACCGCTGCCCCGACCAGCCCGGCCCGGCCGAGAACGAGGGCTGCCCGGTCGCCGAGGACGAGCCGCTCGTCGAGATCGAGACGCAGAAGCTCTCGCTCAAGGACTCGATCCACTTCGACACCGCCAGGGACACCATCAAGCCCGAGTCCTTCCCGGTGCTCGACCAGGTGGCGACGCTCCTCGCGGCCCACCCGGAGCTGAGGCGGATCCGGGTCGAGGGGCACACCGACAACGTCGGCGCCGCCGCCTACAACAAGGACCTCTCGGCGCGCCGCGCCGCCTCGGTGGTGCGCTACCTCGTCGGCAAGGGGATCGCGGAGGGGCGGCTCGTCCCGGCCGGCTACGGCTTCGAGCGGCCCATCGCCACCAACGAGACGGCGCTCGGGCGGGCCAAGAACCGGCGCGTCGAGTTCACCATCCTCGAGGAGAAGGCCGCGCCGTAGCTCCCCGCGCCGGCGCGGGCGATGTGGGTCCCCGGGCGCCGGCGTAGGCCTGCACGCCGGGCTCGCCGCGCCCGCGGGTGAAGGTAGAGTGGGCGCTCGATGCGCCTCCTGCCCGCGCTCCTCGCCGCGCTCGCCCTCCACGCCCCCGCCGCCGCCCGCGCCGACGCCCAGGCCGCCGCGGCCATGG
>DASTGK010000155.1:0-13022 GCA_035719085.1 Anaeromyxobacteraceae bacterium | reverse complement strand
CGTCGTCCACCTCGGCCTGCCGGACGGCCGCGAGCTCTCCGGGCGCGTCGCGGCGCTCGAGCCGGCGCCGGGGCGGGTGGCACCGGGGCTCTCGACGGCGCTGGTGCGGCTCGTCGGGCCGGTGCTGCGCTCGCGCGGCGGGCGGGCGGTGGGCGGCTGGTTCGACGGGCCGGGGCTCGTCGCCTTCGGCCGCGGCCGCCTCGAGGCGGCCGGCCCATTCGACCTCTCGCTCGAGTCGGGGCTGCGCCTCTCCGGCTTCCACGCCGGCGGCGGCGAGGTGCTGCGCCTCCACGGCGCCATCGGCGGGCGGCCGCTCGCGCTGCCGCGCTTCGCCCTCCTCGAGGTGGCGGAGGCGCTGCCGTCGGTGGCGGGCGGCCCGGCCGACCCGGCGGCCGGCTGGGCCTGACGATCGCTAGGAGAGCCGCCTGGAGGCGCCCCGGGCGGCCGCCTTGCCGCTGCCGCGCCGGCCGCCCAGCCAGGCGCCGAGCGGGGTGTCGTTCACGAGGATGTGGAAGCGGAGCCACTCCGGGATGCGCGTGCCCACCCACTGGGCCACCACCGGCGTCGGCCCCTTCTCGCGCAGCTCCTCGCGCATCTGCAGGAAGTCGTGGACGAAGAGCTCGTGGGCCAGCTTGTGGCGCCCCCGCTCCGGGTAGAGCGTCTCGTCCATGATGGCGTCCTCGGCGGCCACGTGGGCGAGCAGGGCGTCGCCGAAGGCCGAGAGGGACCGCTCCACCGCGGGCGCCGCGCCGCCCTCGACCGCCAGGGAGGCCGCGTCGAGCAGCCGGAAGAGCTCGGCGTGCTGGCCGTCCAGCTCGGCGTTGTTGAGCGACAGCTCGGGCGTCCAGCTCGACGGCATCTCGCGCACCTCGGGGTGCCCAAGTCACACCATGGGTACGGCCGGGCCACAAGTCCCGGGGACGCGGGAGAGCCGACCGCGTCAACCCGGCGGGCCGCGCCTGCCCGGTTTCGTGGCACCGCTGGCGAGCCTGCGTCGCGTCCCGGCGAGGCCGAGCGATCGCTTCCGCCCCGGTGAAGGCGGGACGGTCGTGTCGGGCCGCGTCATGAAAGGCGCCTCGCCGGCCGGGACGGGCCGGTCACCGCGGAGGTCGAACCATGGGTCAGTCGAAGCCGCTGCCGATGCCGAGAGGACTGCACACCGTCACGCCCAACCTGACGCTGCGAGACTGCGCCAAGGCCATCGCCTTCTACGAGCGCGCCTTCGGGGCGAAGCAGAAGCTCCTCATGAAGTCGCCGGACGGCCGCGCCATCTGGCACGCCGAGCTGGAGATCGGCGACTCGACCATCTTCTGCAACGACGAGATGCCGGGCGCGCCGGTGCGGGCGCCGAGCCCGGACCAGCCGGCCGCCTTCTCCATCCAGCTCTACGTGGAGGACTGCGACGCCACCTTCCGGCGCGCCTGCGACGCCGGGGCGAAGAGCACCATGAAGCCGGACGACATGTTCTGGGGCGACCGGGTGGCGTCGGTCGTCGATCCGTGGGGCTACTCCTGGTCGCTCTCCACGCACGTCCGCGACGTCTCGGAGGCGGAGATGAAGCGGGCCATGGAGGAGATCGGCCGGAAGATGGCCGCCGGCGCCGATCCGCGCGAGAGCGGCACCTGGCGCGTCGCCGAGGACGAGGAGCGGGACGCGATGCGGTAGTCAGGGGCCGAGCTGGTCGGCGACGGCGCAGCTCCGGTCGTCGCCGGCCGCGCAGGCCTCGTGGAGCCAGGCGGCCGCGCCCTTCCGGTCGCCCGCGTCGAGCCGCTCGAGCCCGAGCTCGCGGGTCACGCCGCCGAGCTCGAGCCGGGCCTGCCGGTGCACCCGGCCGTGCGGGTCGGCGGCGAGCGGCCGCAGGATCTCGGCCGCCGCCTCGAGCCGGTGCTCCTGCACCGCCAGGATGGCCCGG
Organism: Anaeromyxobacteraceae bacterium; assembly: GCA_035719085.1. Taxonomy (GTDB): domain Bacteria; phylum Myxococcota; class Myxococcia; order Myxococcales; family Anaeromyxobacteraceae; genus JADKCZ01. Next base: position 11,110 of record DASTGK010000155.1, on the reverse strand, counting down.
TAGACCTCGAACCCGTCGTTGCCGACGCCGGCCTGGGCGACGCGGTCGAGCGCCGCCCGGGCGGCCGGCACGTCCTTCTCCTGCAGCGCCCGGTAGACGGTCCGGTCGAGCTCCTCGACGAGCCGGTTCGTCTCGAAGCGCGAGAGGCCGGGCCGGGACCGGCCGGCCGCGGCGCAGAGCCCGAGGAGCGCGGCGGCGAAGGCGAGCCAGCGGCCCAGCGGCCGGCGCCCCGGCGTCGTCGCGAGCCAGGCGGCGCCCCCGCCCGTCGCGAGCCCGCCGGCGTGGGCGGCGTGGTCGATGGGGAGCCCGCCGACGAGCGCCACGACCGTCCAGGCGGCGAGCGAGCCGACCACCTGGACGGTGGCCGGGCTCCGGAGGAACGGGCCCCAGCCGGGCAGGGCGCGCCGGTGGAGCACCAGCGTGGCGCCGATCATGCCGAAGAGCGATCCCGAGGCGCCGGCGCCGACCGCGTCCTGCGCCAGCAGCGAGGCGGCCGAGGCCCCCACGCCGGCGAGGAGGTAGACGCCGAGGAAGCGGGCCGACCCGAGGGCCCGCTCCACCAGCCGGCACCAGCCGAGGCCGAAGAGCACGTTGGCGCCGAGGTGGATCCACCCGACGTGCACGAAGCCGGCGGTCACGAGCCGCCACCACTCGCCGGCCGCGACGCGGCCTCGCTCCAGGGCCCCGGCGCGGACCAGCACGGTCACGTCGGTGGGGTCGCCGAGCCGCCAGGCGACGGCAGCCAGGACCAGCACCTGCGCGGCGGCCAGGGCGACGGCGAGGGGTGCGGCGCGAAGCCGCTCGAGGAGGCCGGGACGGACCACGTTCATGGTCCGGGCATTATGCGCTCGGTGCGGTAGGATGGCGGCCGATGTCGGGCTACATCGTGAACCCGCGCCGGGCGCCCCGCGCCCCCTCCCGCTGCGCCGCCCTCGTGGAGGCTCCGGCCGCCTCATGGCGGACCGAGACCGAGGACATCGGCCCGCACGGCTGCCAGCTCGTCTCCCCCTCGCCGGTGGGGCGCGGCATCGTGGTCCAGCTCACCGTGGCCTGCGACCGCGTGCCGGGGGAGCTGCGCGTCGCCGGCCGCGTCGCCTGGGTGAGCTCGCAGCCGCCATGGCGCGTCGGCGTCGCCTTCGCGGAGGCGGCGCGGCCCGCCGCCTCGGCCTGGTTCGAACGGCTGGTGGCGGCCAGCCCCGGGCTCGGCGCCTTCCGCCGCGTGCCCGACCGGCTGTCGGTCGACGCCATGATCTTCCTCGGGCCGCCACCGCGCCTGGTGGTCGACTTCACCGCGGACGAGGTCCAGGTGCTGAGCCACGTGGCCGCCGGGATCACCGTGGCCGATCTGCGGAGCCGGCTGCAGGCGGCCTGGCCGGCGGCGCAGCGGGCGCTCTTCTCGCTCATGGCGCGCCAGGCGGTCACCATCTCGCGCGCCGCGGCCTCCCACCCGGCCGCCTGGCGGCGCGTGCTCGCCGAGTACGGCGCCAGCTTCGTCGTGGAGAAGCCGGCGCCCCGCGCCGCTCCGCCGGCCGCGGCCACGCCGCTCCCCGTCCCGATCAACTCGGCGCGAGCCGAGGCGGCCGTGCAGCGGGCCGTGGAGGTCTCGGGCGCGCTCCCGATCGTTGCTCCCTCGGAGAGGGCCGGGGTGAGGGGGCCGGCGACGCCGCAAGCCGCCTCGGCCGAGGTGACGCTGCCGCCTCTTCCTCCTCTCTCCGCCCCGCCGCCCGGCGTGGCCACCGCCGGCACCGGATGGCGCGGGGTCGCCCGCAGCCGCTCGCGCGAGGCGCAGGAGGCCTTCGACCTCGGCCGGCTGGAGCTGGACGCCGGCCGGACGTCGAGCGCGCTCGCCCACCTGCGCCGGGCGCTCCAGCTCTCGCCGGGCGACGCCGACGTGGCCGCCGAGCTCGGGCGGGCCCTGCAGCGCGGCGGGTAGGCCCGCCCGCTCCGCCCTCGCGAAGGGGTCGATCGACGCCGGCCCTCCTGGGGCGTGATCCGACCTAAATTGTGGACCAGATTGGTCAATTCGGACGGCTCCCCTCCTTGACTGGGGGGTCCGGAGATTGGTACTCCGGGCCTGCCTCTCCCACCCACACCCGCACGGAAGGTACGCGCCACGATGTACACGATCGTCCGCCGCGAGGCGTTCTCCGACACGACGTTCCTCTGGGAAGTCCACGCCCCCGACGTCGCCAAGGCCGCGCAGCCGGGCCACTTCGTCATGCTCCGCCTCGGCAACGGCGCGGAGCGCATCCCGCTCACGGTCGCGGACTTCGACCGGGAGAAGGGCACCATCACCATGGTCATCCAGGCGCTCGGCAAGACGACGCGCCAGATGATGACGGACTACGAGCAGGGCGATTCCTTCGAGGACTTCGTCGGGCCGCTCGGCCTGCCCCAGCACATCGAGAAGAAGGGGCACGTGGTGCTCGTCGGCGGCGGCCTGGGCGTGGCGCCGGTCTACCCGCAGCTGCGCGCCTTCAAGGAGGCCGGCAACCGGGTCACCGGCATCATCGGCTTCCGCAACAAGGACCTGGTCTTCTGGGAGAAGAAGTTCGCCGAGTTCTGCGACGACCTGATCGTCTGCACCGACGACGGCTCCTACGGCAAGCCCGGCTTCGTCACCCAGGCGCTCAAGGAGCTCTGCGAGAAGGACAAGCCGGACCTCGCCGTGGCCATCGGGCCCCTCCCGATGATGAACGCCTGCGTCGAGACCACCCGGCCGTTCGGCGTGAAGACGATGGTGTCGCTCAACGCCATCATGGTCGACGGCACCGGCATGTGCGGCTCCTGCCGCGTCACCGTCGGCAAGGACGTGCGCTTCGCCTGCGTCGACGGCCCGGACTTCGACGGCCACCAGGTCGACTTCAAGGAGCTGCTGGCGCGCCAGAAGCGGTTCAAGGCGCAGGAGACGCGGGCCACCGAGGACTACGCCCACGTCTGCAACCTCGAGAAGCAGCTCTTCGACGAGGAGAAGCACAACTACAAGAAGATCAAGGACCTCCTCCCGCACCAGACCAAGATGCCGGAGCGCGACCACGTCGAGCGCGCCCGGAACTTCAAGGAGGTCAACCTCGGCTACTCGCTGCAGGACGCCCTGCAGGAGGCCGAGCGCTGCATCCAGTGCGCGAAGCCGACCTGCATCTCGGGCTGCCCGGTGCAGATCGACATCCCGAACTTCATCCGCCACGTGGTGGTCCGCGACCTGGACGGCGCCCTCGAGGTGATCAACGAGGCCTCGATCTTCCCGTCCATCTGCGGCCGCGTCTGCCCGCAGGAGACGCAGTGCGAGGCCCAGTGCGTCATCGCCAAGAAGGTCGAGGCGGTGGGCATCGGCCGGCTGGAGCGCTTCGTCGGCGACAACGCCCGGCCGAAGCCGGTGCAGCCGCCCCGCTTCGCCCCGGGCCAGCAGCTCGGCAAGGTGGCCATCTGCGGCTCCGGCCCCGCCGGCCTCGCCGCCGCGGCCGACCTCGTCAAGTTCGGCTGTGACGTGACGGTCTACGAGGCCCTCCACGTGGTGGGCGGCGTGCTCCGCTACGGCATCCCGTCCTTCCGCCTGCCCCGCGACATCATCGACCGCGAGGTGCAGCGGCTCCTCGACCTGGGCGTGAAGATCGAGACCAACAAGGTCATCGGCAAGACCTTCACCGTGCCGCAGCTGATGCAGGAGAAGGGCTTCGACGCCGTCTTCCTCGGCGTCGGCGCCGGCGCGCCGGCCTTCCTCGGCATCCCGGGCGAGTTCGCGGGCCAGGTCTACTCGGCCAACGAGTTCCTCACCCGCGTCAACCTGATGGGCGGCGACAAGTTCCCCTACCAGGACACCCCGGTCTCCATCGGCAAGAGCGCCGTCGTCATCGGCGCCGGCAACACCGCCATGGACTGCCTGCGCGTCGCCAAGCGGCTCGGCGTCCCGACCGTCCGCTGCGTCTACCGCCGCAGCGAGGCGGAGGCCCCGGCCCGCATCGAGGAGCTGCGCCACGCCAAGGAGGAGGGGATCGAGTTCTTCTTCCTCCACACGCCGGTCGAGATCCGTGTCGACGCCGACGGCAACGTCAGCGGCATGAAGGTCGAGGAGATGGTCCTCGGCGAGCCGGACGAGAAGGGGCGCCGCAAGCCGATGAGCACCGGGAAGTTCAAGGAGCTCGAGTGCGACACGGTCATCTACGCGCTCGGCACCAAGGCCAACCCGATCATCACCCAGTCGACGCCGGGCCTCGCCCTCAACAAGTGGGGCAACATCGCGGCCGACGACGGCAAGACCCAGACCACCTCGCTCCAGGGCGTCTTCGCCGGCGGTGACATCGTGACCGGCGGCGCCACCGTCATCCTCGCCATGGGCGCCGGCCGCCGCGCCGCCCGCTCCATCGGCGCCTGGCTGCAGGGCGGCAAGAAGAAGTGGCCGGTGACCGAGGAGGACATGAAGGCCTTCACGCCGCCGACGCCGCTCGCCGCGGCCGCCGGGGCGACGGCCACCGGGCTGCAGGTCCCGACCACCACCGCGGTGGGCAAGGCCTGCCCCAAGTGTCACCGGCCCATCGAGGGTGACGAGGAGTACGTCTGCTGCGCCACCGCCGAGCTCACCTGGAAGTGCCAGGACTGCGGCAAGGTGAGCGAGGGCTTCGCCTTCCCGTACGGCATGTGCCCGGCCTGCGGCGGCAAGCTCGCCGTGGCCGACGCCGCCAAGGTGGCCGACGCCGCGGCGCTCGACGCCATCCGCATCGCCTTCGAGATCGAGCTCGGCGGCATGGCCTTCTACGGCCGCGCCGCCCAGGAGGCGCAGGACCCGCTGCTGCGCAGCCTCTTCTCCAAGTTCGCCGACATGGAGAAGGAGCACATGGCGACCCTGTCCCGGCGCTACCACGCCGAGATGCCGGCGCCGGGCGACTTCAAGGTCGACCGCGCGGCCGTCTACGCCGGCATCGCCAACCGGCCGGAGGACCCGGCCAACCTGTTCCGCATCGCCATCGCGTTCGAGGAGCGGGCGGTGAAGTTCTTCACCGAGCGCGGCGAGGCCGCCGCCGAGGGCTCGCCCGAGAAGCAGCTCTACAAGGAGCTCGCGGCCGAGGAGCGGGAGCACGTCGCCCTGCTCACCACCGAGCTCGAGCGCTGGAAGGCCGGCAAGCCCGGGATGATGTAGCCCCCGGCTGCCGCCGCGAGGTCCCGAGGGGCCCGGCCACGTCGGCCGGGCCCTTCTTCATGGGGCAGGGTCAGCGACCGACCGGACCCGAACCCGCACCCGAACGCGTGGCCGTCTCCATGAGCCGTGGCCCCGTGGCCCGCGGTCCGACGACTACGGCCCCAGCCGCTCGGATCGCGGCGCCGGGGCGCCCGCCTCGGGCTCCGCCGGGCACTTCAGCCGCGCCCGGATGGCGAGCGCGCGTGCCTCGTCCGGCTGCGCCTCGAGGGCGCGGGCGGCGGCGGCGCAGGTGAAGCGGGGGACCGCCAGGTGGCGGTTCTCGGCGAGGTCGAGCCAGGCGAGCGCCCGCAGCCGGTCCGGCGGCGGCGCCGGCGGCTCCTCCGGCAGGCGCGGGCCCGCCGGCACGGCCAGGGCCTGCAGCAGCCGCTCGGTGCAGTCGAGCGGGGCGATGAGCTGCGCCTTGGCGAGCAGCCGGCGCGCCTCGTCGACCCGGCCGCCCAGCAGGGCGGCGTCGCCGGCCATCCGGTAGGCGTCGCCGTCGAGGGGCGCCTGCTCCAGCATCCGCCCGGCCACGGCGAAGAGGCGGCCGAAGCGCCCGCCGAGGGCCGCGTCGAAGGCGTCGAGCCGCAGCTCGGAGAGGCGGGCCGGCGAGGGTGGGCGCGGCGGCGCGCGCGGCCCGGCCTCGGGGGCGGGCGCGGCGAGGAGGAGGGCGGCGAGGGTGTGGGCGAGCACGGGCGGCGCCCCGCCGGCGGCCGGACGCCCTGGGCGCGCGGCCGACGCGGCGGGCGATCAGGCGATCTCGACCAGCCCGGGCTCGTAGCAGGAGAGGGCGAGCAGGCTCGTCCGCTGCCACTTGCGCGCCGCGCTCGGGTGGAAGCGGAGCTTGTAGCGCTGGGCCTCGGGCAGGGCCTTCACCTTCTGGATCCAGTGGATGAAGGCCTTGAACCCGGACGAGTTGCAGAACTCGAGCTCCAGGAAGTCGACGTGGACCTCCCGGGCGCCGGCCTGCACCAGCTGGGCGTGGACCGCGTCGACGAACGGGTTGAGCACGGCGGCCGGGTTGACGGTGCTGATGGTCCCCTTGAAGTGGACGCGGGCCCCGTGGGCGTCGGCGGCGAGCGCCGCCGAGTACTTCTCCTCGGAGACCTGCAGCGCGGCGCCGCGGGCCCCCCCGGGCAGCGGATTAGACATGATGACCTCCCGTGGAAGCGAGCTGCGGCGCGTTGAGCGGACCGCGCGCCAGGACGGTGACCCGCTGCCCCTCGCGGATGACGGCGAGCTCGAGCTGGGCCTCGAAGCGGACGCGCGCCAGCCCGAGGCCGCCGCGCGAGGTGACCGGCGCCTCGGCCATGGCCCGCAGGTAGCTGCGCAGCGCGTCCGGCTCGGCGTTGATGCGCTCGACGCGGGCCTGCAGCTCGGCCAGCTCGGCGTCGGTGCAGGGGTTGGAGACCGCGATCTCGATCCGGTCGGCGGCCGGGTCGACCTGGAGCGTCAGGTCGACGTCCTCGCCGCCGGCGTGGGGGATGGCGTTCTGCATCAGCTCGTGGACCGCCAGCGCCACCTGCGCCTCGCGCGTCTGCCCGGGGCAGGCGCAGGCGCAGAAGGACTCCACGAAGCGCCGGATCTCGTCCACGAAGACCCAGGGCGGCTTCATGCGCAGCATCAGGTAGATGGGACGTCCTGCCAGGTCATTCGTCGTCATGCTTTCGCCTCAGCACCACCGCCGTCATGTCGTCGGCCTGCGTCGCCATGAACCCCTCGGCCTGCTCGAAGATGGCCCCGAGCACCTCCGGGGCCGAGCGCTGGCCGGGCCTGGCGAGGAGCGCGGCCAGCCGCTCCTCGCCGTAGAGCTCGCCGTGGGAGGCGGCCGCCTCCACCACCCCGTCGGTGATGAGGCAGACCAGGTCGCCGCGGCCGACCTGGAACTCGCGCTCCACCACCACCGGCGCCACGTCCTGCGCGATGCCCACCCACGGCCCCTCGGGCTCGAGCACCTCGACCTGCCCGCCGGCGCGCCCCAGGAAGACCGGCTGGTGCGCCCCGGCGCAGACGAAGCGGCCGTCGCCCAGGTGGCGCAGCGCCATGAGCGTCAGGTAGTCGTCGCGCCCCATGCGCATCCGCACGTTCTCGTGGATGACCCGGTTGACCGCGGCGATGACGTCGCGGGGGCGGCAGTGCGGGTCGTCGGCGATGGCGGCGTAGGCGGCCGCCTGGGCCATCATCATCACCAGGCCGGAGTTGATGCCGTGGCCCGAGACGTCGCCGATGAGCAGCCAGAACGTGTCCGGGAAGGCCAGCACGTCGTAGAGGTCGCCGCCCACGTCGTCGGCCGGCTTCATCCGCGCCGCCACCTCGTAGCCCGGCACCGCCGGGCTGGTGGGCAGGATGGCGGTCTGGATGCGGTGGGCGATCTGGACCTCCTGGCGGAGGGCCTCGGTGCGCTGCAGCTCGTCGCGCGAGCGCGCCACCTCGCTCACCATGGTGTTGAAGGAGCGGACCAGCAGCCCCAGGTCGTCGGTGTAGTCCTCGGAGAGGCGGGTGGTGAGGTCGCCCTCGGCCACCTTGACCATGGAGCGGCTCACGTCGGCGAGCGGCCGGGCGGCCGCGCGCAGCGCCCAGACGCCGGCGGTCACGGCGCCGGCCAGCACCACGACGTAGAGGCCGGCCAGGAGGACGCGCATGGTGCGGAGCTGGCCGTAGGCCGCCCCCTCGCTCTCCACCATGGCCGCCGACCAGCCGGGCGGCTCGCCGGCGGGCGCGGTGCGCACCGCCAGGAGCGCCTCGCCCTCCGGCACCTCGAACCGCTCCACGGTGCCGGGCGCGCCGGGCGCGGCCACGAGCGCCGCGTACCGGGCCACGTCGGCCTGCGGCGGCCCGACCACCAGCCGGTGCGAGTCGTCGTGGACCACCGGCACCAGCGCGTCGTCGTCGCCGTTGATGTCGGCGAGGAGCCGGCTCATCGACCGGGTGGAGATGGCGGCCACGAGCGCGCCGACCACGTCCTGGGCGAAGTCCTTCACCGGCGCCGCCACCAGGATCACCGGCTCGTCGCCGCCCTGCTCGTCGACGAGCGAGAGGATCCCGAGCCGGACCGAGAGCGGCTTGCCGTCGAGCGACGCCATGACCGGCTCGAGCGGCAGGAGCCGGCCGCGCTGCCCGCCGAGCGACAGGCCGCGCCGCTCGCCCACCTTGCCGGCGCGGGCGCCGGCCAGCAGGGTGGCCTCCGGCCCCACGAGCGCCACCGCCGCGATGCTCCCCCGCTGGTCCTGGATGAGCCGGCGCAGGAAGTCCTCGGCGAACTTGGGGTCGCCCGAGTCGAGCGACATCTGCATCGCCTCGGCCTCGGCCCAGTTCTGCACGGTGAGGGTGCGCTCCCGCTGGAAGCGCAGCACCGCCTCGTGCAGCTCGCGCGAGCGGGCCGAGAGGTGGTCGTGGACCGAGCGCTCCACCACGCCGCGCGCCACCCGCTCGAACGCGACCGCCGCCACGCCGAGCGACAGCGCCACGAGGAGCGTGGCGGCGGCGAGCAGCCGGAGCCGCAGGGAGCGGTTGAGCTGGGGCACGCGCTACTTCCCGGCCTGCTTGGCGCTGTAGAACTTGAGGAAGTCGTAGATGCCGGCCGCCTGCTCCTCGTTGATGCCGGAGTTGGGGCGGCGGATCATCTTCTTCATGTACCGCTTCCACTCGCCCGGGTCGAAGCGCGAGTTGATGGCGCGGGCCGCCGGGTGGCACTTGGAGCACTTCTGCAGGAAGACCGGGTAGTGCGCCTTCATCTCGGGGGGGTAGGCCGTGACGTCCACCTGGCCCGGGCCGTCGTCGCGCGGATCGTGCTCGGCCCGCTGCACCTCGTCTCCCGCCGAGAGCGCCAGCGCCAGCGCCAGCCCCGTGATCGTGCCGATCATCTAGAAGGCACCTCCGAGGCCGACGTGCCCGGAGTGGAACTCCGGGTAGCCGCTCGGCCTCCACAGCTCGTAGGACAGCTTCAGGTAGATGGACGAGGCGGGCGTGATGACGAGCCCGCCGGTGAGCCGCTCCAGCTTGCTGTCGGGCGTCATGGCCGGCGCCGAGCCGGGCAGCGGCACGCCGCGCCGCTCCAGCTGGTCGTACCGGTAGACGACGTCGACGAAGCGGCCGAGCGGGTGCTCCAGCTCGGCGTAGAAGCCGGTCTTGTCGAACCAGGGGTCGATCACCTGGAAGGCGTAGCCGCTCGCCGCCGGGTCGAGCCGCGTGCGGCGCAGCGCCCACTCGCCGCGCAGCGTGAACTTCCAGATGGGGATGGTCAGGTCGGCGCCGAGCACGTCGTACTGGAGCTTGGCGTTCTTGTCGAAGCGGCCGCCCGTGTACGAGGCGCCGGCGCTCACGTCGCCGAAGAAGCCGCCCGGGTTGGTGACGATGGTGGCGGCGACGCGCCCGCCGTAGGCCGGGAGCCGGTTGTTGTCGGTGTAGGGGACGGAGCGGAGCGCCGTCCACTCGACGTCGCTCGAGCCCTTGAGCCCGGCCACGCCGTAGCCGCCGTACCAGACCTGCACGGCGTCGCCGAGGAAGAACTGGCCGTACAGGAGCGCGCCGGTGTCGACGTACGGCAGCATCAGGACCGGGCCGTTGAAGTCGGCGCGGTCGCCGTAGGCCATGCGCCCCATGTCGTAGATGAGCGGGGCCGAGGCGGTCTTGTGGCCGGAGGGATCGACGCGGTTCGAGTACTCGCCGAAGGGCACGGCGATGCGCCCGACCTGCACGTTGAACCAGGTCTTGGGCTGGAAGTCGAAGGCGGCGTGCTCCACCTCGACGCCGTGGCAGCTGATGCAGGCCTTGGCCGAGAAGGAGAGGTCGTCGTGGATGTCGACGCCCACCTTGACCGAGCCGTCGGGCGTCACGCCCTGCGTGCCCTTCACCTGGGCGGCGCCCTGCGGGATGATCCAGCTGTCGACGTAGAACGAGCCGGAGACCTGGACGCTGCTCCCGGCGGCTCGGGCGGCCCCGGGGGCGAGGGCCGCGAGCGCGGCCGCGACGAGGAGCGCCCGCCCGCGGCGGGGCGCGAGGAGCCGGTCAGTCATTGGGCGCCCCCCGCGCGATCCAGCCCTCGATGGCCTGCACCTCGCCGTCGCTGAGCGGCTCGCTCGCGGGCGGCATGGGCGAGAGCCCGCCCACCAGGCCCTGCGTGCCGCGCACCTTGTAGAGGAGGTAGCTCGCCGCCGGGTTGGAGGGCTCCACCAGGCTCATCGGCGCCTGGGTCGACGGGACGCCGACCAGCTCCAGCCAGGCGCGGCCCGCCTCGAGCGACACCGGCGCGTTGGCCGGCGGGCTGCCGGCGTGGCAGGCCGAGGTGGCGCACTTCGGGACGAAGATGTTCGTCTCGATCGACGACAGGGTCGTGGTCGCCACGCTGCCTGCACCCCCGGGCTGCGCTGGACCCACCTTCGGCTCGGCGAGGCAGCCAGCCGAGAGCGCGGCCGCGGCGAGCACGGAGAGGGGTCTCATCCAGGTCGTATCTTAGGGGTGCGCCCTTTGTGGGTGTCAATGCGCCTTTGTCCCCTGGACCAGCGCCAGCTTGGCGGCGCGGCTCAGCCGCTTGATGGCCGCCTCGCGACGCAGCGCGGCACCGCGGCCGCGCACCCGCTCCTCGTAGACCAGGGCGACCGGCAGGCGCGAGCGCGTGTAGCGCGCGCCGCGGCCGGCGGCGTGCGCCGCCACCCGGCGATCGAGGTCGTTCGTGGCGCCGGTGTAGAGGGAGCCGTCGGCGCAGCGCAGGAGGTACACCCGCCAGGCGGCGCGCCCGCGGGCCACGGCGCCCTACCGGCCGCGCTGGGAGCGCTGGACGAGCTGGCGCTGGGCGGTGAACGGGTTGCCGGGCTTGCCGGCCTTCAGGGGCGGCGGAGCCGGCTTGGCCTCCGGCCCGTGGGCATGCTCCTCGCCCGACGGCGCGGGCTCGGCCCGGTGGACCGGCTTGCCATCCTTCTTCCGCTTCTTGCTCACGGG
>DASTGK010000154.1:0-10622 GCA_035719085.1 Anaeromyxobacteraceae bacterium | reverse complement strand
AGGGCCACGTCGGCGCCATCTTCACCCCGTTCAAGGCGGTCGACCTCGGCCTCGAGGGCATCTGGGGCCAGCGCGAGACGCTCGCCGGCGAGCACGGCGACGTCCTCCGCTTCAACTTCCTGGCCCGCTACTACATCAACTAGCTGGCGGCGCCCTTCGCGGGCGCGGCGGCGAAGGCCTCACCGGAGCCCCGATCGCGAGCGCGGTCGGGGCTTCGTCACGTCACGGGCACGGCGCGGGGCGGGCCGGGCTCCTTCTCCAGCAGCTTGCCGGCGAGCCGCCCCAGGAGCTTCACCGCCGCCTCGACCTCGCCGGTCCAGGGCGCGCCGCAGGAGAGCCGGATGCAGCTCCGGTAGCCGGCGCCGGCGGGCGAGAAGATGGGGCCGGGCGAGATGGCGACGCCCACGTCGAGCGCCCGCGCGTGGAGCGTCATGGCGTCGAGCCCCGGCGGCAGCTCGACCCACAGGAAGCAGCCGCCCCCCGGGCTCGACACCCGCGTCCCCTCCGGGAAGTGGCGGGCCACCGCCGAGGCGGTGGCGGCCTCGATGGCGGCGAGCCGGTCGCGCAGCGCGCGCAGGTGGCGGTCGTAGGCGCCGTCGGCCAGGTAGCGCGCCAGCGCCCGCTGCGGCAGCGTGGGCGAGGCGACGTTGGTGGCGAACTTGAGCCCCTCGATCCGCTCCCGGTGGCGCGGCCCGGGGATGACGAAGCCGACGCGGTAGCCGGGGGCGAGCGTCTTGGTGAAGGAGGAGCAGAAGAGGACGGTGCCGTCCTGGTCCCAGGCCTTCACCGGGTTGACGCGCGAGGGGCCGAAGGCCAGCTCGCCGTAGACGTCGTCCTCGATGAGCGGGACGCCGCGCGCCGAGAGGAGCTTCACCAGCCGCTGCCGCGCCGCCTCCGGCATGCAGCTGCCGAGCGGGTTGGAGTAGGTCGGCACCGCCACCACCGCGGCGATGCGCTGCCGGTCGAGCCGCTGCGCCAGGGCGTCGACGTCGAGGCCGTCGCGGGGGTGGCAGGGGATCTCCACCACCTTGAGCCCCATCGCCTCGACCACCTGCAGCGTGCCGTAGTAGGCGGGCGACTCCATGGCCACCACGTCGCCCGGGCGCGTGGTGGCGAGCAGGCTGAGGTGCACCGCCTCGGTGGCGCCGCTCGTGACGATGACGTCGTCCTCCGAGATCGCCATGCCCCAGTGCAGCGCCCGCTGCGCGATCATGCGGCGCAGCTCCGGGAGGCCCGGCGGCATCTGGTAGGCGACGCCGCCGTCGCGCGGGTGGCGCATCGAGGAGGCGACGGCGCGCGAGAGCGCGGTCGAGGGGAGCAGGTCGACCGAGGGGACGGCGGAGCCGAGCTGCACCATGGTCGGGTCGCTCGCCGCCAGGTAGACGCGCCGGACGAGCGCGCTCACCGAGACGGCGCTGGCGCCGGCGCGCGGCCTCTCGAGCCGCGGGGCCGGGGCCCGGGTCCGGTGGCGCACGAAGTGGCCGGAGCGGGGCCGCGCCTCGACGAGGCCGAGCGACTCGAGCTGGGCGATGGCCTGGAGCACCGTCGCCACCGAGACCTGCTCCTCCGCGGCGAGCTGCCGCACGGAGGGGAAGCGCTCGCCCGGGGCCAGGGTGCCGGCCTCGATGGCCCCGGCGTAGCGGCGGGCGATCTGCTGGTACCGGTGCAGGGCGGCTTCCGGCGCCTGTGCCGGCGCGGGCCGCGGCTCGGGGAGGCTCATGTGCGCGATATAGCACAGTAACTGGTCCATATCATCTGTGCTGGTGGCAAATCGAACATGCTGTATCTGTTCTGGTAACCGGCCACGCGCTACAAGAGCGCCATGATGACCAAGCACCTCACGAGGTCCGAGGCCTGGAGCACGGAGGTCCACCACGCCGGCACGGAGGTGCGCGTGCTGGCCGGGACGGTCTGGGTGACGCAGGAGGCGGATCCCGAGGACCACGTCCTCGTCGCGCCGGCCACCTTCACCACCCGCCGCCACGGGCGCATCGCCATGGAGGCGCTCACCGCCGCCGACGTGCAGGTGGACGGCGTCGCGCCGCGCGGCCTCTCGGCCGCGGCGTAGCCGGCTAGCCGAAGAAGTACGCCAGCGCCGCCGCCGCGAAGACGCCGGGCAGCAGGTTCCCGACCGGGAGCCGCTTGATGCCGAGGAGGTCGAGGCCGATGGCGCCGATGAGCAGCCCGCCCGAGGCCGTGAGCGTCGAGAGGACCGGCAGCGTGAGGAAGCGCGCCACGCCGCTCGCCGCCAGCGTGATGCCGCCCTGGTAGACGGCCAGCGAGAGGGCCGAGAGCCCGACGCCCGGCCCGAGCGTCGTCGCCAGCACCACCGCCGAGGTGCCGTCGAGCAGCGCCTTGATGAAGAGGACGCCCGGCTGGCCGGCCGCGTCCTGGATCGAGCCGATCACCGCCATGGCGCCGACGCAGTAGAGCAGGGAGGCGGTGACGAACCCCTCCACCAGATCGTGCCCCTTGTCGGCGGGCGCCCCGCCGCCGGCCGCCGGCGTCGCGCCCAGCCGCGCCGCGAGCGCCTGCATCCGCTGGCCGAACCGCTCCAGCCGGAGCTCGAGCTGGGCCAGCTCGCCGAGGATGCCGCCCACCACCAGCCCGCCGATGACGACGAGCGGGTTGGGCCGGTAGGGCAGGGGGCCGGTCCAGCCGACCTTGGCCGGGTCGACGTGCGGGTCGATGGCCATCTGCAGGCCGACGCCCAGCACCGTGAGGCCGATGGCCGCCATGGCGGTGGTGCGGACGCGCTCCGGGATGAGCCGGCCGAAGAGCACGCCGAGCACAGATCCGACCAGCACAGCGGCCACGTTCACCATCGTCCCGACGCCTGGCATGAGGGGCGGGAAGGTACCCGAAGCCGGCCCCGGCGGCCACGCCAACCTCGGCCGCCTCGCCCCCAGGGGCGGCGGACCGGGGACGCGCCGCGTCGTCACGAAGCGTGAAGGCCAGGCAGGGTCGGCGCGGGCCCGGTGGGTCCATCCCGCGGCGTGCCCCGGCTGGGCCGGCCCCGTGCGGTGCTTTGTCCTTCACCGGCTCGCGGTTCTTTGCTCAGATGCACGCCTTCCCCGATTCCTCTGGAGGTCCACATGAAGAAGTCGATGGGTGTGGTGCTGGCCGCGATGGGCCTGCTCGGCTCGGCGCCGGCGCACGCGGCGGACACGATCAAGATCGGGCTCATGGCCCCCCTGACCGGCTCCTGGGCGAGCGAGGGCCAGGAGATGAAGCGCAACGTGGAGCTGCTGGCCGGCGAGCTGAACGCCAAGGGCGGCCTCCTCGGCAAGCAGGTCGAGGTGGTGATCGAGGACGACGGCGGCGACCCGCGCACGGCGGCGCTGGCGGCCCAGAAGCTCTCCACCAAGGGCGTGGTGGCCGTCATCGGCACCTACGGCTCGGCCGTCACCGAGGCCTCGCAGACCATCCTCGACGAGGCCGGCATCATCCAGGTGGCCAACGGCTCCACCGCGGTGCGGCTCACGGAGAAGGGGCTCAAGTACTTCTTCCGCACCTGCCCGCGCGACGACGAGCAGGGGCGGGTGGCCGCCAAGGTGGTGGAGAAGACCAAGGCCAAGAAGGTGGCCATCCTCCACGACAACTCGGCCTACTCGAAGGGGCTGGCCGACGAGATCAACGGCCTGCTCAAGGGCAAGACCAACGTCGTCTTCTTCGACGCGCTCACGCCCAAGGAGCAGGACTACTCCGCCATCCTCACCAAGCTCAAGGCGGCCGGGCCGGAGGTGGTCTTCTTCACCGGCTACTACCCGGAGGGCGGCCTGCTGCTGAAGCAGAAGAAGCAGATGGGCTGGAGCGTCCCCTTCATCGGCGGCGACGCCATCAACAACCCGGATCTGGTGAAGATCGCCGGCAAGGAGGCCGCCGAGGGCTTCCAGTTCCTCTCGCCGCCGGTCCCCAAGGACCTCGACACCCCCGAGGCCAAGGCCTACGTGGCGGCCTACCAGAAGAAGTACGGCGAGGCGGCCAGCTCGATCTACGGCGTGCTGGCGGGTGACGGCTTCCGCGTCGTCGCCAAGGCCATCGAGGGCAGCAAGGCCACCACGGCCGACGCCATCCGCGCCTACCTCACCACGCAGCTCAAGGCCTTCCCGGGCTACACGGGCAAGATCGAGTTCAACGGCAAGGGCGACCGCGTCGGCGAGCTCTACCGCGTCTACAAGGTGGCCAAGGACGGCAGCTTCGCCCTGCAGCCGTAGGCGCCGCGGGCGGTGATCGGCGGGTGCGGCCCAGCGCGACGGGCCGCGCCCGCGCTCCATCCCGGCGCGCGCGGGTCCCCATGGAGCAATTCCTCCAGCAGCTCATCAACGGCCTGGCCGTCGGCAGCATCTACGCCCTCATCGCGCTCGGCTACACGATGGTGTACGGCGTCCTGAAGCTCATCAACTTCGCCCACGGCGACCTCTTCACCTACGGCGCCTACCTGGGCCTGACGCTGCTCACCTCTTTCATGCTGCAGGACCGGCTCGGGCTGGTGCTCGGCCTCGGCGTGCTCGCCCTCATGGTGATGGGGCTGGTGGCGGTCGTCGGCGTCGTCCTGGAGCGGACCGCCTACCGCCCGCTGCGCGAGTCGCCCCGCCTCTCGGCGGTGGTCTCGGCGCTGGGCGGCTCCATCTTCCTGCAGAACGCGCTCATGCTGATCTACGGCGCGCGCTACCAGGTCTACCCCGACATCCTGCCCCAGACCGCCGTCGACCTCTTCGGCGTCGCCGTGCCGGTGGTGCGGCTGGCGGTGGTGGCGGTCTCGGTGGTGATGATGGCGGTGCTGTTCCTCTTCGTGCAGCGGACGCGCATCGGCACCGCCATCCGCGCCGCGGCCATCGACCAGGGCGCGGCCCGCCTCATGGGCATCGACGTCAACCGGGTGGTGCAGCTCGTCTTCGTCATCGGCCCGGCGCTGGGCGGCGCCGCCGGCCTGCTGGTCGGCCTCTACTACGGCCAGATCTCCTTCACCATGGGCTGGGTCTACGGGATGAAGGCCTTCACCGCCGCCATCCTCGGCGGCATCGGCAACATCCCCGGCGCCATGGTGGGCGGGCTGCTGCTCGGCGTGGTCGAGGCGCTTGGCGCCGCCTACCTGTCGATCGCCTGGAAGGACGCCATCGCCTTCGTGGTGCTGATCCTCATCCTCATCGTGCGCCCCTCGGGGCTGCTCGGCGAGCGCGTGGCGGAGAAGGTATGAGCGCGCCGCGCCCCCAGCCCGGGAGGTCGACGCCGTGAGCTGGCGCCTGCTCGCCCTCTACCTGGCCGGCGCGGCCGCCGTGGCCTGCGCCCCGCTGGTCCTCGACGCCTACTGGGTCGACGTGCTCAACAGCGTCGGCCTCTACGTGCTCCTGGCGCTCAGCCTCAACCTCATCCTGGGCGACGCCGGCCTCTTCAACATGGGCCACGCCGCCTTCTACGCGGTGGGGGCCTACGCCACCGCCATCCTCAACACGCGGCTCGGCGTGCCGGTGCTCTGGGCGCTCCCGGTGGCCGGCCTGGTGGCGGCCGCCTTCGGCGCGGCGGTGGCGCGGCCGGTCATCCACCTGCGCGGCGACTACCTGCTCGTCGTGACCATCGGCCTCGGCGAGATCGTGCGCATCGCGCTCGTCAACGACGTCTTCGGCCTCACCGGCGGCGCCAACGGCATCTTCGGCATCGCGCGGCCGGTGCTCCTCGGCCAGAAGATCCGCAAGCCGCAGGAGTTCCTCTACCTGATCTGGGCCTTCGTGGCCCTCACCGTCTTCCTCTTCCACCGGCTGGAGGTGTCGCGCTTCGGCCGCGCCCTCACCTACCTGCGCGAGGACCCGGTGGCGGCCGAGGGGAGCGGCATCGACACCGCCCGCTACCGGCTCATGGCCTTCTCGCTCGGCGCCGCCTGGGCGGGCATGACGGGCAGCCTCTACGCCGCCAAGATGACCATCATCTCCCCCGAGTCCTTCAGCTTCTGGGAGTCGGTGGTCCTCTTCCTCATGGTCATCCTGGGCGGGTCCGGCTCGATCCCGGGCGTCATCGCCGGCTCGGCGCTGGTGGTGGTGCTGCCGGAGCTGTTCCGCGGCTTCGCCTCGGCGCGCATGCTGGTGTTCGGCCTGGTGATGATGGTGATGATGGTGGTCCGGCCGCAGGGGCTCTTCCCGCTGCGGAGCCTGCGCTTCCGCCGGCGCGACGCCGAGCGGGCGGGGGTGGCGCCGTGAGCGCCCTCCTCGAGCTGCGCCACGTCACCAAGAGCTTCGGCGGCCTCACCGCGGTGGAGGACGTCTCCTTCGACGTCGCCGCCGGCTCGGTGGTCGGCCTCATCGGCCCCAACGGCGCCGGCAAGACCACCACCTTCAACCTCATCACCGGCAACTACCGCGTCGACCGGGGCACCATCCACTTCGAGGGGCGGCCCCTCACCTCGCTGCGGACCAACCGGATCGTCCGGCTCGGCGTCGCCCGCACCTTCCAGAACATCCGGCTCTTCCAGCAGCTCACGGCGCTCGAGAACGTGCTGGCCGGCCGCCACTGCCGCACCCGGTCCGGCCTCCTCGGCGCCCTGGTGCGCTGGCCCTGGACCGTGAAGGAGGAGCGCGAGGCGGTGCGGCGCGCGCTCGCCGAGCTCGAGTTCGTCGGCCTGCGCGACCGGGCCATGGAGCTCGCCACCAACCTGGCCTACGGCGACCAGCGCCGGCTGGAGGTGGCCCGGGCCCTCGCCACCGAGCCCAAGCTGCTCGTCCTCGACGAGCCGGCCGGCGGCATGAACGAGCACGAGACCGACCAGCTCGTCGACCTGATCGGGCAGATCAAGGCGCGCGGCATCACGGTCCTGCTCATCGAGCACGACATGAGCCTGGTGATGCGCGCCTGCGAGCGGATCGTGGTGCTCGAGTACGGCGAGAAGATCGCCGAGGGGCCGCCCGAGGCCATCCAGAAGGATCCCAAGGTGATCGAGGCCTACCTCGGCACGGAGGGGATCTAGGCCATGAGCGCGCCGTTCCTCGAGATCAAGGGGCTCCGGGTCAAGTACGGCAACGTGGAGGCGCTCCACGGCATCGACCTCGCCGTGAGGCAGGGGGAGATCGCCACCATCCTCGGCGCCAACGGCGCCGGCAAGTCGACCACGCTGCGGGCGGTGAGCGGCCTCCTGCGCCCGTCGGACGGCGAGATCGTCTTCGACGGCAAGCCGGCCCACACCATCCCGGCCCACAAGCTGGTGCGGCTCGGCATCGCCCAGGCGCCGGAGGGGCGGCGCATCTTCGGCACGCTCACGGTGCAGGAGAACCTCTCGCTCGGCGCCTTCACCCGCACCGACCCGGCCGAGATCGAGGAGACGCGCCGCTGGGTGCTCGGGATGTTCCCGGTGCTGGCGCAGCGCCAGGCGCAGCTCGCCGGCACGCTCTCGGGCGGCGAGCAGCAGATGCTCTCCATCGGCCGGGCGCTGATGGCGAAGCCCAGGGTGCTGCTCCTCGACGAGCCCTCGCTCGGCCTGGCGCCGCTCATCGTGAAGGCCATCTTCCAGACCATCCGCGAGATCAACCAGGCCACCGGCGTCACGGTGCTGCTCGTGGAGCAGAACGCCCGCGCCGCCCTGCGGCTCGCCCACCGCGGCTACGTGATGGAGGTGGGGCGCATCGTGCTCGAGGGGCCCGCGGCCGACCTGGCGGCGGATCCCAAGGTGGTGAACGCGTACCTGGGGGGGAGGAAGTAGCGCTTCTCCCTGCTCACCTGCGGGAGCCGGGGCACGGGCCACGGCGTCACGGGTTCGGGTTCGGGTTCGGGTTCGGGTTCGGGTTCGGGTTCGGGGGGCGGCTCACGCCCTCGACGCCGCCAGCGCGTCGAACGTGTAGACGCCCAGCGACGCCCAGATGCAGCCGAACGCCAGCGCGTGGGCGCCGCCGAACGGCTCCGCGAAGACGAAGACGGCGATGAGCAGCTGCACCGTCGGGTTGATGTACTGCAGGATCCCCACGGTCGAGAGGCGGAGCCGCTGCACCCCCACCGCGAAGAGGAGGAGCGGGATGGCGGTGACCACGCCGCTCGCCGCGAGGAGCGCGGTGACGCGCGCGCCGCCGCCGAAGTGGCCCAGCCCCGCCGCGTGGCGCCAGGCCAGGAAGGCCGCCGCGAGCGGCAGGAGGACCCAGGTCTCGACGAGGAGCCCGGTGGTCGCGTCGACGCGCGCCCGCTTTCGCAAGAGGCCGTAGAGCCCGAAGGTGAGGGCGAGGGCGAGCCCGATCCAGGGCACGCGGCCGGCCCGCACCATGAGCGCCAGGACGCCCAGCGCCGCCAGCCCCACCGCCACCTGGCGCCGCCGCCCCAGGGGCTCGTGCAGGAAGACGACGCCGAGCAGCACCGAGACGAGCGGGTTCACGAAGTAGCCCAGGCTCGCCTCGAGCACGTGGCCCGAGTTGACCGCCCAGATGTAGGTGAGCCAGTTGGCCGAGATGAGCGTGGCGCTCGCCGTCAGCGTCGGCAGCGTCCCCGGCACGGCCAGCTGCCGGCGCACGTCGCCCCAGCGGCGCAGCGCCGTGACGAGCCCCAGCATGAAGAGGGCCGACCAGAGGATGCGGTGGGAGAGCACCTCCGGCGGCGGCACCTCGCCGAGCGCGTGGAAGTAGATGGGGAAGATCCCCCAGAGCAGATAGGCCGAGAAGGCGGCCGCGGCGCCGCCCGCCTCCCGCCGCTTCGCCTCGGCGCTCACGCGCCACCCCCCGCCGGCCCCTCGCCGGCCGCCGCCCGGGCCAGGTCGGCCCGCGCCAGCAGGAGCACCGCCCCGAGGATGAGCGCCCCGCCGCCGAGCCGCGCCGCCGTGAGCCGCTCGCCGAGCAGCGCCACCGCCAGCACCAGCGTGAAGGCCGGCTCGAGCGTCGAGTAGATGGAGGAGCGGACCGGGCCGAGCCGCTCCAGCCCCGCCAGGAAGAAGGCGATGGCCATGACCGTGCCGACGACGGCCACCGCCGCGACGCCGAGCCAGCCCTCGGGCGTGACCGGGAGGCGCACGCCGCGGACCGCGGCCGCCACCGCGTAGACCGCGGCCGCCGAGGTGGTCACCACCGCCGTCGAGGCGGTCGGCGTCACGTCGGCCGGCAGCCGGGCGCCGACCAGGATGTAGACCGAGTAGATGAGCGCCGCGAGCAGCCCCAGGCCGATGCCGAGCGGCGCGCCGTCACCCGCTCGGCCGATGGTGAGGAGGCTGCCCCCGAGCGCCAGCGCCATGGCGGCGAGCTGCAGCCTGGAGAGCGGGTGGCGCAGCACCGCCCAGGAGAGGAGGGCCACCAGCACCGGGTAGAGGTAGAGGAGCAGCGCCACCAGCCCCGCCGAGGCGAGCGTGAGGGCGGTGAAGTAGGAGAAGGCCTGGCCGGCGTAGCCGATGGCCCCCATGCCGACCAGCATGGCGAGCCCCTTGCCGCGCGGCAGCGAGGCGCGCTTCGCGGCGAAGATGGCCCAGACCACCGCCGCGGCGATGGCGAAGCGGAGCAGGAGCAGGGTCTGCGGATCGACGCCGTCGGCGTAGGCCATGCGGGCGAAGACCGGCATGGAGCCGAAGCAGAGGGCGGAGGCGACGACGTAGGCGACGCCGGCCGCGGCGCGCCGGCGGGCGGCGGGGGGTGGGGCGTCGGGGGGCTGGGACGGGCTCGCGCGCTCGGGCGCGAGCGAGGCGGCTTCGGGTCGGGGCACGGGACCTGAGGTGATAGCAGCCCCGGCCCGCCGCGGAAAGCGACGCCGGGCCGCCGCGCGGCCTACGAGCCCGGCTCGCCGCCCGGCCCCGTGAAGGCGGCCACCGCCCCGAGGCCGACGAAGACCAGGCCGGCCACCCAGCGCTCGCTGCGGGCCACGGCCGGGTTCCGCCGCAGCCAGCGCCCCAGGCCGTCGGCGGCCAGCACGTAGCAGGAGTCGGTGGTGACCGTGACGGCGATGAAGAGGAGGCCGAGCAGCAGGATCTGCCCCGCCACGCCGCCGCGCGCCGGATCGGCGAACTGGGGCAGGAAGGCGAGGAAGAAGAGGGCCGTCTTCGGGTTGAGCACCGCCACCGTGAAGGCCTGGCGCAGGAGCACGCCGGGCGGCGAGGGCGCGGCCGCCTCGGGCGCCCCGAGCCCCTGGCCGCCGCGCTCAAGGACGCGGCGCACGCCGAGCAGCACGAGGTAGGCGGCGCCCAGGTACTTCACCGCCGCGAAGGCCCCCGGCGAGGCGCGGAGCAGCGCCGCCAGCCCGAGCGCCGCGGCGGCGGCGTGGACGGCGTTGCCGAGCCCGACGCCCAGCACCGAGAGGAAGCCGGTGCGCCGCCCCTGGCCCATGCTGCGCGCCACGATGAAGAGCACCGCCGGCCCGGGCGTGACGGCGAGCACGAGCGTGGCGGAGAGGAAGAGGGCGAGCCGGGCGGGGACGATGGGCACCTGGGCCTCGGGGGCGGCTGGATCAGCCGGGCAGGAGGGCCTGCAGGGCCCAGAGGGCGGCCATGCCGGCGGCGATGGTGGCCACCACGCTGCGCGTCGCCAGCGCCACGGCGGCGGCGAGCAGGCCGGCGAGGAGCCGCAGGTTGCCGAGGGAGAGGTCGACGGCGCCGCGCCGGACGAGCAGCTCCGGGAAGATGATGGCCGAGAGGACCGCGGCCGGCACGAAGCGCAGGGCCCGGGTGAGCAGCGGCG
>DASTGK010000153.1:0-2828 GCA_035719085.1 Anaeromyxobacteraceae bacterium | reverse complement strand
TACCGGCCGCGCTGCGAGCCGCGCGCCGTGGGGCGGGCCGCGACGAACGGGTTGCCCGGCTTGCCGCCGCGCACCGGCGCCGCCGCCGGCTTCGACTCGGGGCCGTGGGCGTGCTCGGCCCCCTCGACCGTCACCGGCGTGGTCCGGTGGACCGGCTTGCCGTCCTTCTTCCGCTTCTTGCTCACGGGCATGGTGGGTTCCTCTCTCGGGCGGTTCGACCGCGCCGCAGGAGGAGAAGGTAGTCCGAAGCCGGCGCGCCGTCACGCGCTCGCCGCGCGGCGGCTGGCGCCGCTACCGGGCCTGGCGCGAGAAGTAGGAGGCCGCCAGGCCGGCGCCGATGGCGAGCACCGTGTAGACGACGATGCGCCACCAGTCGTCGGTGCGCATCGCCGCCCAGCCGCAGGCGAAGACGACGAAGGCGCTCAGCGCCACCCCGCCCTGCGAGAAGGCGCGGATGAGCCGGTCGCGGCGGTCGGGCGTGGAGGGGGGCATGGCGGCGGGGTCCCGGGGGCGTCTGCCGATGACGTCGCACGTCCCGGGCGCGAAGGGAAGCGTCCCCGTTCGGCGTCCCCGGGGTGGGCGTCCGGCGTCGCCCCGGGCAGGTGGGACGGCGCCCGCGCCGTGGGCGGCGCACCTCGAGGTTTGCGCCAGGCGTGGCGGCAACGGATGATGCGGCCGGGAGGTGGCGTGCGCCGGTTCTTCGCGCTCGGGGCTTCGCTGACCGTCTTCGCCATCGCGGCGGCGCTCGGGGTGCTGGTCCTCGTCCAGGCGAGCGGCCTCGACCGGGCGTCGCGGCGGCGCGACGCGACCGAGCTGGCGAGCGCCTCGGCCTTCGCGCTCGAGCAGCAGCTGGCCCGCTCGCTCACCGCCCCGTACGCGCTGGCGGTCTTCGTGAGCCACGGCGGCGGCGTCCGCGACTTCGACGCGGTCGCCGGCGAGCTGCTCGCCCTCTACGGCGGGGTCGACAGCCTGCAGCTCGCGCCGGGCGGCGTCATCCGCGACATCCACCCGCTGGCGGGCAACGAGGCCGCGGTGGGGCTCGACCTCCTGCATGACCCGGTGCACGGGCCGGACGTGCGCGAGGCCATCTCGACGCGCCAGCTCGTGTTCACGGGGCCGTTCAAGCTGCGCCAGGGGGGCGAGGGGCTCGCCGGGCGGGTGGCCGTCTTCGTCAAGGACGGGGCCGGCGAGCGGTGCTGGGGGCTCGCCAGCGTCATCATCCGGCTGCCGCGGCTGGTGGAGTGGAGCCGGCTCTCGCGCCTCCCCGAGGCGGGGCTGGAGTACCAGCTGCTGCGCCGCGACCCGACCGGCGGTCCGCCCCGGGTGATCGCGGGCTCCTCGCCGGGGCGCGAGCTGCCGGACGATCCCATCGCCATCGACGTGGCGCTGCCGCGCGGCCGCTGGACGCTGGCGGTGGCGCCGCGCGGCGGGTGGGGCGCGCCGGTGCCGGCGGCGGGGCTGGCCGCGGTCCTGGCGGTGGCGGCGCTGCTGGCGGCCCTGGCCCACCGCGTGCTGCGCCAGCCGGCGCTCCTGCGGGAGGTGGTGGCGGCGCGCACCGCCGAGCTGGAGCGGGCCCACGCCGATCAGCGGCGCGCCGAGGAGGCGCTGCGCCAGTCGCAGAAGCTGGAGGCGGTGGGCCGGCTGGCCGGCGGCGTGGCGCACGACTTCAACAACCTGCTGGCCGGCATCCTGGGCTACGCCGAGCTCCTCCTGCAGCAGGCGGCGCCCGGCAGCCTGGTGGAGGAGGGGGCGCGCACCATCGAGGGGGCGGCCCGCCGCGCCGCCGAGCTGACGCGGCAGCTCCTCGCCTTCGCCCGCATGGGCAAGCAGCTCGAGGTGCCGGTCGACGTGCACCAGATCGTCGGCGAGGTGGCGCGGCTGCTCGAGCGGACGCTCGACAAGCGGATCGGCGTGGTGCTCGACCTGGCGGCCCGCCGCCCCTTCGTGCGCGGGGATCCCACGCAGCTGCAGCAGGTGATCCTCAACCTGGCGGTCAACGCGCGCGACGCCATGCCGGAGGGGGGGACGCTGACCATCGCCACGGCGGTGGTCGAGCTCGGCGAGGGCGAGGCGCGGGAGCTGACCGGCGGCCCGGCCGGCCCGGTGCTGCGGCTCACGGTGCAGGACACCGGCGTCGGCATCCCGGCGCCGGTCCGCGAGCGGATCTTCGAGCCCTTCTTCACCACCAAGGCCGAGGGGCGCGGCACCGGGCTCGGCCTGGCGACCGTCTACGGGGCGGTGCGCAACCACGGCGGCGGCGTGCGGGTGGAGAGCGAGGAGGGCAAGGGGGCGCGGTTCGTCGTCGACCTGCCGCTCGAGCGCGAGGGGCCGGCGCCGGCCCCGCCGGAGGAGGCGGCGCCCCGCGGATCGGGGCGCGTGCTGGTGGTGGACGACGAGGAGGTGGTGCGGCGGGTGGCGGGGCGGCTCCTCGCCTCCCTCGGGTACGAGCCGGTGGTGGCCGCGGGCGCGGCGGAGGCGCTCGACTGGCTGCGCGCCCACCCGGGCGGCGCCGACGCGGTGCTGCTCGACCTCGTCATGCCGGGGCTCGACGGGCGCGCCTGCTTCGAGCGGCTGCGGGCGCTCGAGCCGGGCCTGCCGGTCGTCATCGCCTCCGGCTTCGCGCAGGACGGGCGCGCCCAGGCGCTGCTCGACGCCGGCGCGGAGGAGTTCGTGCAGAAGCCCTACCGCGCCGCGGAGCTGGGCCGGGCGCTGGCGCGGGCGACGTCGCGGCGGGCCGCGGCTCGCCGCGGGGCCCCTGCGACCGCGCCCGAGCCGACCGTGCCCGGGGCGCCGTTCACGGGCCGGTGAGCCCCTCGCGCCGGGCCAGC
>DASTGK010000152.1:0-9426 GCA_035719085.1 Anaeromyxobacteraceae bacterium | reverse complement strand
GATCGGCGCCGTCTACCTGCGCGACGAGCAGGAGGGGCTGGCGCGGCTGGCCGCGGACGACGCCGCCGTCGCGCTCGTGCCGCTCGCCTTCTTCCTCGCCCACGCCGAGCGCCTGCACCTCGCGGCGCGCCTCCAGGTGGCGACGCAGGGCGCCGGGCCGACCGAGCGCTGGACGCTCGTCGCCAGGAAGGGCCGCGCCTCGGCGCCCGGCGGCCTCGCCGGCCTCTCGGTCAGCTCGATCGCCGGGTACGCCCCCGCCTTCGTGCGCGGCGCCGCCGGCGGCGAGGGAGCGCGCCTCCCCGACTCGACGCGCGTCGTCGAGTCGGGCCAGGTCATCTCGGCGCTGCGCAAGGCGGCGGCCGGCGCCGACGTGGCCGTGCTGCTCGACGGCGAGCAGGCGGCCGCCCTCCCCTCGCTCCCGTTCGCCGGCGACCTCGAGGTGGTGGCCCGCTCGCCGCCCGTCCCGACCGCGCTCGTCGCCACGGTGGGCGCGCGGCTCGCGCCGGCCCGCTGGGCCGAGCTGGAGCGGGCCTTCCTGAAGCTGGCCGCCGATCCCGCCGGGGCGGCCGCGCTCGAGGGGATCCGCATGACCGGGTTCGTCGCCGCCGACCCCCGCCTGCTGGCCGCGGCACGCGCGCTCGCCGCCGGGCCGGCCCGGTGAGCCCGGCCGCCCCCTCCCGCGCGCGGCGGGTCGCGGTGGCGATCCTCCTCGCCGCCGGCTGCGCCCCGGCGCTCCGGCCGGCCGGCTCGCTCGCGCCCGGCACCGACGACGCCCCGGCGCTGGCGGCCCGCGTCCACGCCCTCGTCCGGCAGATCGAGCACGAGCCCTCCGACGAGCGGCGCGCCGCCCTCTCGGTCGAGGCGGTCGAGGCCGGCCAGCGCTGCGCAGCCGCCGCCCCCGCCGATCCGGCCTGCGACTACGCCCTCGGCGTGGCGCTCGGCGTCCAGGCCCGCGAGCGCCCCTCCACCGTGAGGAAGGGGCTGGCGGAGATGGTGAAGCGGCTCGAGGCGGCGGCGGCGGCCGACCCGAAGCTCGACCAGGCCGGGCCGGACCGGGTCCTGGCGCTCGTCTTGGTGCGCGCGCCCGGCTGGCCGGTTGGCCCGGGCGACCCGGACGCCGGCCTCGCCCGCGCGCGGCGGGCGGTGGCGCTCTTCCCCGACCACGCGCCCAACCAGCTGGCGCTCGCCGAGGCGCTCCTCGCCACCGGCGGCGCGGCCGAGGGGCAGGCGGCGGCCCGGCGCGGCCTCGATCTGGCCGTGAAGGCGGCGGCGGCGGGCGAGCAGGACGCCGACGGCTGGGTCCGCGACGCCGGCCGGCTGCTGCGCGGCGCGCCTTGAATGTTTCCCCGACGCGCGACCCGCGCTATGCGTTGGGGCCATGCGCCGGTCCCTTCCCCTGTCGGAGCGCCCGCTCGACCTGGCGCTCGCCGTCTTCTTCGCGGTCAACCTGCTCCTCGTCAGCTACGTCATCAGCCTGGAGCAGCTGGTCATCGCCGACCCGGCCAGCTTCAAGCCGCCGGCCTGGCCGCCGCACGCGGCGCTCCAGCTCATCCACTGGTGGGAGCGGACCTACGACCCGCTCCTCTGGGCCCGCCCGGCCTGGTACCGGGCCACCATCTGGCTCGACGTGGTCGCCTTCGGCCCCTTCTACCTGTTCGCCACCTACGCCTACCTGGCGGGCCGCGACTGGATCCGGCTGCCGAGCATCGTCTGGGCGTCGATGATGTTCACGAACGTGTTCATCATCCTCTTCGACGAGCTGCACGGCGAGCACGCCGCGCCCGCCCCGATGGTGGTGGTGGGCGCCAACGCCGCCTGGCTCCTCGTGCCCGTCGTCGTCCTCTTCCGCGTCGGGCGCTCCGAGCACCCGTTCACCACCGGCTCCATCTGACCCGCTGAGCCCCGGGAGGGCGCCGCCGATGCGCGCCTGGCCGTGACCACCTTCCGCGAGCGGTACGGGCCCTGGGCGCTCGTGGCGGGCGCGTCGGAGGGGATCGGCGAGGCCTTCGCGCGGCGGCTGGCGACCGAGGGGCTCCACCTCCTGCTCCTCGCCCGGCGCGAGGGGCCGCTCGAGCGGCTCGCCGCGGCGCTGCGCGCGGAGCACGGCGCGGAGGTGCGGACCGCCGCCCTCGACCTCGGCCGCCCCGACCTGGCGGAGGTCGCGGCGGGGCTCGTCGGCGGGCTCGAGGTGGGGCTCCTCGTCCACGTCGCCGCCGCCTCGGCCATCGGCCCCTTCCTCGACCGGCCGCTCGAGGCGCAGCTCCGCGTCCTCGACGTCAACTGCCGCAGCCCGCTCGTCCTCGCCCACCTGCTCGGCGCCCCCATGGCGCGGCGCGGGCGCGGCGGGCTCCTCCTCGTCGCCTCGCTGGCCGGGGGCCAGGGCAACCCGCTGCTCGCCTCCTACGCCGCCTCCAAGGCCTTCGAGCTGGTGCTCGCCGAGGGGCTCTGGGCCGAGCTTCGCTCGCGAGGCGTCGACGTCCTCGCCTGCCGCGCCGGCGCCACCAGGACGCCCGGGTTCGCCGCCTCCCGGCCGCGCGGTGAGGTGCCGCTCATGGAGCCGGACGAGGTGGCGAAGGCGGCGCTCGCCGCCCTGCCGCGCGGCCCCACCGTGGTGGCGGGCGCGCTCAACGGGACCGCCGCCTTCCTCCTCGGCCGCCTCCTGCCCCGGCGGCTCGCCGTCCGGATCATGGGCGCAGCCACGCGCCGGCTCTACGGCGACGGGGAGCCCCGGTGACCGCCGAGCGGCGCCGCCTCCTCGCGGCGGTGGCGGTCGCCTACGCCGTCGCGCTCGCCGCGGCGCTCCTCACCGGCCTCGCGCTCGCAGGGCGCCACCCGCTCCTCGTCGCCGCCGCGGCCGACGTCGCGGCCACGGTCGCCGTCTTCGCCTTCTCCGTCCGGCACGACAACTCGTCGCTCTACGACCCGTACTGGAGCGTGGCGCCGCTGCCGGTCGCCCTCTTCTTCGCGGCGTCCGGACCGCCCGGCGCCGCCGACCCGCTGCGGCGGGGGCTCGCGCTCGGCCTCGTGACCGCCTGGGGGGCGCGGCTCACGTTCAACTGCCTCGCCCGCTGGCGCTCGCTCGCCGACGAGGACTTCCGCTACGTCGAGATCCGCCGCCGCGCCGGCCGGCTCTACTGGCCGGCCAGCCTCCTCTCGATCCACCTCCTCCCCACCGGCTGGGTCTTCCTCGGCCTCCTGCCGCTCTACCCGGCGCTCGCCCTCCCCGGCCGCCCCGCCGGCTGGCTCGACCTCGCCGCGGCGCTCGTGGCGGGCGGGGCCATCGCGATCGAGGCGCTCGCCGATCGGCAGCTGCGCGCCTTCCTCGCGGCGCGGCGCGATCCGGCCGCGGTGCTCGACGCGGGGCTCTGGGCCCGCTCGCGCCACCCCAACTACCTGGGCGAGATCCTCTTCTGGTGGGGGCTCTGGCTCCTCGGCGTCGCCGCCGCGCCGGGCTGGTGGTGGACCGCGGCCGGCCCGCTCGCCATCACGCTCCTCTTCGTCCTCGTGAGCGTGCCCTGGATGGATCGCCGGATGCTGGCGCGCCATCCGGAGTACGCGGCGCGGCTCCGGTCGGTGCCGGCGCTCCTCCCCTGGCGCAAGCCTCCGCGCCCCCTCCCCCACGGGAGGAGAGGGCCGGGGTGAGGGGGCGCCTGCTCAGAGGTCGAAGGTGCCGCGCAGGCCGAGCGTGACGAGCTCGTGCGTCTTCGGGCTGTCGACGCCGCCGCCGGCGACGGTGCCGAGCGCGCCGAGCGTGATGTCCTGCACCCGGTACTGCCCGAAGAGGAGCTGCACGTACGGGCCGACGGCGAACTGGCCGGTGAGCCGGTAGGCGGCCCCCGCCTCCACGCGCCCCTCCCAGCCGCGCAGCGTGCCGTCGAGATCGCCGCTGATGGTCGCCGGCGGCGGGATCGGGTTCGGGAAGGTGAAGCCCTTCACCTTGAAGTGGGCGATCTGCAGCCCGGCTCCGGCGCCGACCCAGGGCTCGAGCGCCCCCTGCGGCGGCAGCCGCAGCGCCGCCTGGGCGCCGACGCTCATCTCGTAGAGGCCGGAGCAGGAGGCGCCGGGCAGGTCGCAGAACTGCTTCAGCTGCGAGCCCTTCACCGCGAACGAGTAGGCGTAGTAGAGGCCGGCCGAGACCGCCTTGGTGAAGCGCCAGGAGGCGTCCACCTGGAGCGGGATCTCTCCCTTGAACAGGTCCTTCTGCTTGAACGTGGTGCCGATGGCCGACGCCTCGAACGCGTCGCCCATCGGGATCGAGTAGCCGGCGCGCAGGCCGAGGCTCACCTGCGCCTGGCCGGCGTCCGGGGCGAGGAGCGCTGCGGCGGCCAGCGCGACGAACCCGGTGCGCTTCATGGACGACCTCCCGTCACGGTTGAGCGGCTCGGGGGACTCTCCCTCCCCCGAACGACAGGCGCAACGACACGGAGGGGCCTCGACGCAGCCGGGGCGACGACCGAACCACCCGTACGGGGACTCGGAGCGCGGCCCGTGCGGGTCGGCGCGACCAAAGAGAACGCGCGGATAACTGACCGGAGGATTACCCTGGGTCAGCATGAGGCGGGCCCCCTGCAGCCGATCGTCGCACGCCGCCTGGCGGCTCGCCGCGCCGCTCCTCCTCCTCGCCGGCGGCTGCCTCAAGTACACCACCGACGAGTTTCCGCTCTCCGTCGGCTTCACGCCCCTCGAGCCGCTCGTGCCCGAGGCGACCTGGCCGGCGGCGACCGCCACCGATCCGCACCCGCAGGCGCTCGGACCGATCGTCCCGGGGCCGCGCATCGGGCACAACACCGCCCACGCGCGCGCCTTCGTCCACGCCTCGCTGGCCACCGTCTACGAGGCGCTCAAGGATCCGGCCACGAGCCACATCCACCCGGCGCAGGGCGACTGGACGGTGGTGAGCACCGGCGCCGAGCCGTTCCCGGTGAGCTTCGTCATCCACTACCGCGACTGGTCGTCGCCGTTCACGGTGAGCTGGGACGTCACCTACCGCGCCGGCCCGCTCGAGGGGACGGAGGCCGCGCCGACGGTGGTCGGGCTGCGCTACCAGAAGACGCACGGCATCAAGAACATCTACGTGCAGGAAGGCTCGCTCGAGGCGCGCGAGGTGGACGCGGGCGTCACCTCGCTCGAGTTCGTCGCCTGGCTCCAGGCGACCAACACCGACCAGGGGACGGTCGAGGGGACCGTGCAGGACATGTTCGACAACATGGTGGCCAAGCTGGCCGCCATGGCCGCGCCCGCCAGCCCCTGATCCCCCGTCGAGCGGCGAACACCCGCTGACGCCCCGCCCGGGGCCGCTCCGCCGTGACACGCCCATCACCTGGCGGGCGCATCTCCTCGCTCACACCAACCCGAGGAGATGACGATGCTCTACCCGGAGCTGTTCCGGACGCTCGAGGAGGCCCGCTGGAGCCTCGCCGCCGACGTGCCGTGGGAGGCCTTCGAGCCGGCGAAGCTCGACGAGGCGCAGGCGCTCACCGTGAAGATGAACGCCATCACCGAGTGGTCGGCCCTGCCCGCCACCGAGATGTTCCTGCGCGACAACCGCCACGACTCCGACTTCGCGGCCTTCATGTCGATCTGGTTCTACGAGGAGCAGAAGCACGCGCTCGCGCTCATGGAGTACCTGCGCCGCTTCCGGCCCGACCTGGTGCCGACCGAGGCGGAGCTCGACGCCGTGCGCTTCGAGTTCGACCCGGCGCCGGCGCTCGAGACGCTGATGCTCCACTTCTGCGGCGAGATCCGGCTGACGCAGTGGTACCGGCGCGCCGCCGAGTGGCACGAGGAGCCGGTGCTGCGGCGCATCTACGAGCTGGTGGCGAAGGACGAGGCC
The DNA here is from genome assembly GCA_035719085.1 of Anaeromyxobacteraceae bacterium. Classification (GTDB taxonomy): domain Bacteria; phylum Myxococcota; class Myxococcia; order Myxococcales; family Anaeromyxobacteraceae; genus JADKCZ01. Next base: position 3,593 of record DASTGK010000152.1, on the reverse strand, counting down.
CGCCACGCCGGCGCCTACCTGCGCTACATGCAGCGGGCGCTCGCGCGCACGCCGGACGAGGCGCGGGCCGCCTTCACCAAGCTCGGCGTGCTGATGGCGGGCGGCGGCGGGCGCGGCCGGCCGCTCCACCCGACCAACCTGCACGTGGCGCGCGCCCTCTTCCCGAACGACACGGTGCAGAGCCGCCTGCCCGACCCGGGCTGGCTGGAGCGCTGGCTCGACACGCAGATCCGGTTCGACGAGGCGTGCGAGCGGCGCGTCGCCGGCTCGATCCTGCGCAACCTGTCGAGCCTGCTCGGCGAGCGGTTCGAGTCGGTGAAGGACCTGAACCGCTACCGCAAGGCGCACGCCACGCCGCACGAGCCGGGCCACCCGGCGGCGGCGTAGCGCCGCTCCGCGCGGCGGCGGGACGACCTCAGGCCGGCGTCTCCTCGAAGACGCCGGCCTGCTTGTTCTTGCGCACCCGGTCGCCGTGGAAGTAGCGGCCGTTCATCGCCACGTAGACGCCGTGCGGCAGCACCTGGGCGAACGAGAGCGCGCTCCCCAGGTTGAAGAGGCCGTCGGAGCTCCCGAAGGCGTACGGCACCATGGCGCCGGTGAGGACCACCGTCTTCGGCAGGCCGGCCGCCAGGATGGCCCGCGCCGTCTCCGGCATGGTGTCGGTGCCGTGGGTGACGACGATCCGCTCCTCCGGGCAGCCGCGGCAGCTCTCCAGCACCTGCTGCCGGTCGGCGTCGGTCATCTCCAGGCTGTCGATCATCATGAGCGTGCGCAGCGACGTGTCGAGCCGGCAGCGCGCCAGCCGGAGCATCTCCGGCAGGTGGGTGTCCTTGAAGAAGAGCCGGCCGGTCAGCTCGTCGTACTCCTTGTCGAACGTGCCGCCGGTGACGAAGACGCGGATGGGAGGGCTCACGGGGTCGCTCCTGGGGTACGGGCCGGGCGGCCCGGACGCGCGGGGTGGGGGCGCATGATACGGCGGCGCGGGCGGCGGGGCGAGCGCCTCCGCCCCGATCGAGTACCTCCGGTTGACGCCGCGGCCGCGGCGGGCCCACGTTCACGGGGTGACGCGCTACGCGGCCACCGTCGGGGGCACCCGCTACGCCTTCGCCGGGCTGAGGGAGCTGCTGGCCAAGGCCTCGCCGCCGCGCGCCGGCGACGCCCTGGCCGGCGTCGGCGCCACCTCCGCCCAGGAGCGGGTGGCGGCGCGCACCGCGCTCGCCGACGTGCCGCTCACCCGCTTCCTCGAGGAGCTGGTCGTCCCCTACGAGGCGGACGAGGTGACCCGGCTCATCGTCGACACGCACGACGAGGCGGCCTTCCGCCCGGTGAAGGGGCTCTCGGTCGGCCAGCTGCGCGAGTGGCTGCTCGCCTACGAGACCGGCCCGGCCGAGCTGGCGGCGGTCGCCCCCGGGCTGACGCCGGAGATGGCCGCCGCCGTCTCCAAGCTGATGCGCAACCAGGACCTGGTGCTCGCGGCGAGCAAGTGCTCGGTCGTGACCCGCTTCCGCGGCACCATCGGGCTGCCGGGCCGGCTCTCGGTCCGCCTCCAGCCGAACCACCCGACCGACGATCCGGCCGGCATCGCCGCGGCGGTGGTGGACGGGCTCCTCTACGGCTGCGGCGACGCGGTCATCGGCGTCAACCCGGCCACCGACGGCCTCGCCTCGACCGAGGCCTTGCTCCGCCAGCTGGCCGACCTGATCGAGCGGTTCGACATACCGACGCAGGCCTGCGTCCTCTGCCACGTCACCACCTCGCTCCGGGCCATGGAGCGCGGCGGCCCGGTCGACCTGGTCTTCCAGTCGGTGGGCGGCACCGAGGGGACCAACCGGAGCTTCGGCGTCTCGCTGGCGCTCCTGGAGGAGGCGCGGGCGGCGGCGCTCGCGCTCCGGCGCGGCACGCTCGGCGACCACGTCATGTACTTCGAGACCGGCCAGGGATCGGCCCTCTCGGCCGAGGCAGCCCACGGCGTCGACCAGCAGACCTGCGAGGCGCGCGCCTACGCGGTCTGCCGCCACCTGAAGCCGCTGCTCGTGAACAGCGTCGTCGGCTTCATCGGCCCGGAGTACCTCTTCGACGGGAAGCAGATCGTCCGGGCCGGGCTCGAGGACCACCTCTGCGGCAAGCTCCTCGGCCTGCCGATGGGCGTCGACGTCTGCTACACCAACCACGCCGAGGCCGACCAGGACGACGTCGACGTGCTCCTGACGCTGCTCGGCGCCGCCGGCTGCACCTACGTCATGGGCGTGCCGGGCGCCGACGATCCGATGCTCGGCTACCAGTCGACGAGCTTCCACGACAGCCACTACCTGCGCCAGCTGCTCGGCAAGCGCCCCGCCCCGGAGTTCGAGGCCTGGCTGCAGCGGATGGGGATCCTCGACGACGAGCTCCGGCTCCAGCCGGCCGGCCGGGGCCACCAGCTGCTCCTCGCCGCGCCCCGGCTCGGCGGAGACACGCCGTGAGCGGGCGCCCCGGAGCGGCCGGCGATCCCTGGGCGGCCCTGCGCGCGCTCACCCCGGCCCGCATCGCGCTCGGCCGCGCCGGCGGCTCGCTCCCGACCGCGGCGCTCCTCGCCTTCGAGGCCGACCACGCCGCGGCGCGCGACGCCGTCTGGTCGGAGCTCGACCTCGATCGGCTGGAGGCGGACTTGGCCGGCCTCGCGGCGCCGCGGCTCCGGCTGACGACGCAGGCGGCCGACCGGCAGGCCTACCTGCAGCGGCCGGACCTGGGGCGGCGGCTCGACCCGGAGAGCGAGGCGCGGCTCGCGGCGGCGGCCCCGGCGGGCGGCTGCGACGTGGCGATCGCCATCGGCGACGGCCTCTCGGCCACGGCGGCGCAGCGCCACGCCCCCTCGCTCCTCCTCGCGCTCGCCCCGCGGCTCGCCGCCCGCGGCCTCTCGCTCGGCCCGGTGGCGCTGGTGCGCCACGCCCGCGTCGCGGTGGAGGACCGGATCGGCGCGGCGCTCGGCGCGCGGCTCGCGCTCATCCTCCTCGGCGAGCGGCCCGGCCTCGGCGCACCCGACAGCCTCGGCGCCTACCTCGTCCACCGGCCGCGCCCCGGCGCCACCGACGCCGACCGGAACTGCGTCTCCAACGTCCGGCCCGAGGGGCTGCCGATCGCCGCCGCCGCCGAGCTCCTCGACTGGCTCGTCGCCGAGGCGCTCCGGCGCGCCCTCTCCGGCGTGGCGTTGAAGGATGAGAGGCCACTACAAGCCAAGTCTTGGCTCCCTCTCCCCCCTCGGGGGAGAGGGATGGGGTGAGGTGGCTGCGAGAATCTCGACGCGGAGCCTCACCGTGCGGCGAGCCCAACCCTCGACGAGTGTGCCTCCAGGCCACGCCCCTTCAACGGCCGGCCAGTGAATTTTCACCCGTCCTTACGGCCGCTTCGAGGGCTGGCATCCCTGGTCCGGACCATGCAAACTGGAGGGGTGTGGAGGCCTGGCGCGCCGGCCCTGCCCCGGCCGGCCGCCGGCCACGGAGACTCGACCATGACGACCAGCAAGCTCACGACGCTCCTCATCCTCCCGGCGCTCCTCCTGCCGGCCTGCGTCGTCACCACCACCCGCTCGCGCACCTGGGGCGACCCCTCGTACT
>DASTGK010000151.1:0-3083 GCA_035719085.1 Anaeromyxobacteraceae bacterium | reverse complement strand
GCTCGCGCACGCGCGGCGGGTCGGCGAGCAGCCGGGCCACGCCGTCGGCGACGGCCGCGGCCTCGGTCGGCGTCACCTTCTCGCCGTCCACCTCCGCCTTGGCCCTCGACCAGCGCCAGCACTCGAAGGCCGGCTGGCCGGCGAGCGCCGCCGGGTCGGGGTCGGCGGCGGTGAGCTCCACCTGCTCGGCCGGGAAGCCGTGCGGCGCGAGCGCCCGCGCGAAGAGCGAGGAGCAGAGCTCGACGAGCGGCGGCCGCGACCGGCGCGAGGTCGAGAGGAGGTCCGGCCTGCGGTCGCCGAGCGCCGCCTCGGTGGCGGCGGTCATGAGCTCCGGGTCGGAGCCCTGGAAGCCGAAGATGGCCTGCTTCCGGTCGCCCACCCAGACGCTGCGCCTGGCGAGCGCGGCGAGCCCGCCCACCACGGCGAGCTGCAGCGGCGAGGTGTCCTGGAACTCGTCCACGAGGACGAGGTCGAGCCGGGCGCCGAGCGCCGCGCGCACCGCCGGGCGGCCGAGCAGCTCGACCGCCAGGGCCAGCATGTCGCCGAAGTCGATGACGCCGGCGGCCGCCTTCTCCTCCACGAAGACCTGCAGGGCCTGGCCGGCCAGCTCGAAGAGCGCCCGCTGCATGCCGGTGAGGTCGCCGCGGAAGGCGGCGCAGCCGAGGTGGCCGTCCACCAGCTCGATGAGCTCCCCGGCGAAGGGGGCGAGCTTGCGGGTCCCGACCTTGGCGGCGAGCTGCACCTGGCTCTTCCAGGAGGGGAGCTGGCCCCGGTCGATGGCGGCCTGGAGGCCGCGCGCCAGCCGCTGCCGCTCCTTGTCGTCCTTCACCGTCCCCTGCGCCAGCTCGTCGAGCTTGGGGAGGAGCTTCGCGAGCGCGGCCTGGAGCGCCGCCAGGTAGTCGCCGCCGTCGGCCGACGCCGCGTCGAGGAGCGCCTCCAGCCCGGCGCGGCTCCGCGCCGCCGAGGCGGTGAGGGCGGCCGCGTCCATCCCGTTGCTCCGGGCCGCGTCGACGATGGCGAGGAGCGGCTCGCGCCAGTCCTCGATCTCGAGCCGGCGGGCGAGCGCGTTGAGCTCCCCCTCGCGCCCGGCCACCACCGCCGCCACCGCCACGGCGAAGAGGCGGCGCCGCTCGGTCTCCGGGATCGGCTCGAGGAACGGGGAGAGGCCGGCCTCGAGCGCCGACTCGCGCAGGAGCCGCTGGCAGACCGCGTGGATGGTGCCGAGGTAGCCGTCGCGCACGCGGGCGGCGAGATCGGCGCGCCCCTCCCGGAGCAGCCGGGCGCGGATGCGGCTCTCGAGCTCGCCCGCCGCCTTGACGGTGTAGGTGATGGCGACGACGCCCTCGGGCCGGGCCGAGCCGTCGAGGAGGGCCTTCACCAGCTCCTCGGTGAGCCGGTGGGTCTTGCCGGTGCCGGCGCTGGCGCTGACGACGTCGATCCTCACGGCGAGACCTCCTCGGCGGCGGGCGGCACGCAGACGGCGGCGTAGTGGCAGAAGGCGCAGGGCAGCTCGCGCCGCGCCGGCGTCCCCTCCTCGGGCGGCGGCCCGGCGGCGCCGGTCACCGCCTCCTCCCAGGGCAGCCCGTCCTGGAGCGAGGGGAGGAGCCCGCCCGAGAGCACGCGGTCCCAGTAGCGGAAGCCCTCCTCGGCGCCGGCGAGCGCCTCCCTGGTCGTCGGCCCTTCCACGACGGCGGCGCCGGGGAAGTCGCCGGCGTCGACGGTGAGGAGCTGCCCCTCGGAGAGGATGAAGTAGCCGGTGGGCGGCATCGCCTTCTTCCCCGCGCCGAGCAGCGAGGCGTAGAGGGCGAGCTGGAGCGCGTGGCCGCTCGCGAGGGCGTCGCGCCGGTACCTGAGCCCCGAGACCTTGAGATCGACCACCGCCTCGCGGCCCCCCTTCTCGACGACGAGGTCGACGTAGCCCATCGCCCTCCGTCCGGCGAAGGTGCCCGACACCTCGCGCTCGGCGTCGACGGGGCGCCAGCCGCCCTGGCGCAGGAGCCGGAGCAGCGCCGCCGCGGCGTCGGCCACGAGCGTGCGCGCCCGGTCGCGCTCCACCTCGGCGCCGCGCCGGACGAGCGGCGCCGCCTCGGTGGCCACGCGGTCGTCGAAGGCCCGGGCCGCCCAGGCGTGGGCCTCGGCCTCGTCGGCCCGGTCGAAGTCGAGCTTCGCCGGGCCGCAGAGCATGTCCTGCAGGATCCGGTGGGCGAAGTCGCCGAGGAGGCGGGCCCCCTCCGGTAGATCGACGCCGCGTCCGGGGCGCAGCCCGGCCTGGTGCTCGAGCGCCCAGCGGAAGGGGCAGCCGAGCAGCGTCTCGAGCGAGGAGGCGGAGAGGTCGCGCACCGGCGCCACGGCGTCGCCGGGGACGCGCCAGGCGGCCTTCTGCGCCATCGGCGCGCCGGGGGCGACCGGTCCGGTGGCGGCGGCGAACGGGGCCGCCCCGCCGGCGAGCACGCGCTCGGAGGGGAGGGCGCAGGCCTCGAGCGAGCCGGGCGCCAGCCGCGTCGAGAGCTCGTCGTGGAAGGGGTGGGGCGCCGCCGGCTCGGCGCCGGCCAGCCGCCAGCGCACCAGCACCGCCCGCTCGCGCGCCATCAGGATCGGCCGCCGCCACCCGTCCGCCTCGACGCCGCGCCGCTCGCCGAGGGGCGCGAGCGCGAGGCCAGCGGCGGCGAGGGCGGCCCGCTCCGCCTCGGTCCAGGGCTCGGGGGGCAGGCCCGGCTCGGCGCCGGCCACGAAGCCCCACCAGAGCACGGTGGCCGACGGCGCCACCACCGCCGCCGGCGAGGCGGCGAGCGCCGGCCGGCCCGCCTCCCGCTGGAACGCGGCCAGCTCGGCGCCGCTCCCGACCGCGAGGTCGTGGAGCTGCAGGAGCGCCTGCGCCGTGAGGAGCTCGCCCGGCGGCCGCGCCACGAGCAGCCGCTCGAGCGTGCGCGCCACGGCGGCGGCGTGCGACCAGAGCTGGGCGTCGTCGCCCGCGCCGGAGGCCGGATCCTCGTCGGCCGCCTCCGCCGCGCCCGCGAGCCGCCCGCCGGCCCAGGTGGCCACCTGGGCGCAGCGCGCCGCCGCCTCCGGTGCCGGGATGCCGG
>DASTGK010000150.1:0-6190 GCA_035719085.1 Anaeromyxobacteraceae bacterium | reverse complement strand
AGCTCATCCAGAAGGCGATGCGGCTCGTGCCGCCCGACGAGCTCGTGGCCCTCTTCGCGCAGCAGGGGCTCGCCCTGCGCCGCTCGCGCGTCGTGCCGCTCAAGTACGGCAAGTCCTTCTGGTTCGGCACGTTCGGGAGGTAGCCCCCGAAATAGGCCGCCCGGCCCACCGTAAGATCCCCCGACGAGGAGGATCTTCGATGCTCTGCCCGTACTGCCGCACCGAGAACCGCCCCGGCGCCACCCGCTGCGCCGCCTGCACCAGCTGGCTCGCCGACCGGCCCCCGCCGGTCCGCGAGTGGACCCGCGCCCGCGACGGCGCCATGGTCGCCGGCGTCGCCCGCGGCCTCGCCACCCGCTTCGGCCTGCCGGTCGTGGCGGTGCGGCTCGCCTTCGTGGTCGCCACGCTGGTCGGGCTCTGGGGCGCCGTCGTCTACCTCGCGCTCTGGGTCATCATGCCGAAGGAGCCGCTGGCCCTGCCGCCGGCGCCGGCCCACGAGCCGGGGCCGTCCACCGGGGCGCCCTCCGCCTGACGCGGCGCGGCCCGGCCGCGAGGGCGATCGTCAGGCGAGCGACGCTCGAAAGTTCCGGGCGGCGCCGCTCTCGGGCACAATGCGGTGCCATGGCGCAGCCCACCGCCCCGTTCCGCGTGCTGCTCGTCGACGACGAGCCGGTCATCCGCGAGCTGGTGCAGGCGATGCTCGAAGGCGGCGGCGTCGAGGTGCGCTGCGTGGAGAGCGGGGCGCGCGCGCTCGCCGAGGCGCGCGTCTTCAAGCCCCACCTCGTGCTCCTCGACATCGTCATGCCCGGCCTCGACGGCCTGGCGGTGCTGCGGCTCCTCCGCGCCGACGCCGAGCTCGGCCGCACGCCGGTCCACATGCTGACCGCGCGCGCCCGCTCGGCCGACCACGCCGCCGCCACCCGCGCCGGCGCCGACGGCTACATCGAGAAGCCGTTCCGCGGCCAGGCGCTCCAGGCGCTCGTGGCCGAGCTGCGCCGCGCCGCGACCTGACGGCGCGCGCCACGCCGGACGGGCCCGGGCCGGCGGCGTGACGCCCGGTGACGGGGCCGTCGCACACGCGCCCACCGCGGGCCGCCGTTCCTTGACTGGCCCGGGGGCCGCGGGTAGCGTCGATCGTTCCCCGGCCGTCGAAAGGAGTTCCCCGCCGTGCGGCTCCTCCTCGCCCTGCTCGTGCTCGCGCCGCTCGCGGGCTGCGGGCCCATCCAGTCCACCGGCGCCCTCATCGACGCCGACGTCGAGATCGAGGGGGCCCGGGCCGCCGGCGCGGCCACCGCCGCCCCCTACGAGTTCACCTCGGCCGAGGCCTACCTGCACAAGGCGCGCGAGAAGACGGGCTACGCCCAGTACGACGCGGCGACGGACTTCGCCTCCAAGGCGCGCGAGTTCGCCAAGGAGGCGCGCAAGAAGGCGCTCGCCGCCTCGAACCGCGACCAGGAGGCCGCGCCGTGAGCCACGCCCGCGCGCTCGCCGCGCTCGCCCTCGTCCTCCTCGCCGGCTGCGCCACCGGCGGCAAGCTCATCCGCAGCGCCGACGTCGTCCGGCTGGACGTCGAGAAGGCCAAGAAGAGCGGCGCCATGCGCTGCGCCCCCAAGGAGCTGGCGCTGGCCGAGGCCAACCTCGCCTTCGGCACCTCCGAGATCGAGTGGGGCGACGCCACCCGCGCCGGCGATCACCTTCGCGTCGCCGAGCAGAGCGTCAAGAAGGCGCTCGACCTCTCCAAGACCTGCGGCCCGGCCCAGGTGACCATCCGCGAGAAGCGGCCCGAGGCGCCCGCGCCGCCGCCGCCGAAGAAGGTCGTCACCATCGAGAAGGTCGACTCGGACGGCGACGGCGTGCCCGACCTCGAGGACAAGTGCCCCGACGTGCCGGGCAAGAAGGAGTTTCAGGGCTGCCCCGACACCGACGGCGACGGCATCCCCGACCCCGACGACGCCTGCCCCACCCAGCCCGGCCCCAAGGAGAACCAGGGCTGCCCGGTGGCCAAGGACTCGGACGGCGACGGCATCCCCGACGACATCGACCGCTGCCCGCTCGACCCGGAGGACTTCGACGGCTTCCAGGACGACGACGGCTGCCCCGATCCCGACAACGACGGCGACGGCATCGTCGACAAGATCGACGCCTGCCCCAACACGCCCGGCCCCATCGAGAACCGCGGCTGCCCGGTGCTCGACCGCGACGGCGACGGCATCCCGGACACCGAGGACCGCTGCCCCGACCAGCCCGGCCCGCGGGAGAACGGCGGCTGCCCCGACGTCGACAGCGACAAGGACGGGATCCCCGACCGGCTCGACAAGTGCCCCGACGTCCCCGGCCTGCCGCCCGACGGCTGCCCGAAGAAGTACACGCTGGTCGAGGTGAAGAAGGACCGGATCGTCATCAAGCAGCAGGTCCACTTCGACACCGCCAAGTGGAAGGTGCTCCCCGACTCCTTCCCGCTCCTCAACCAGGTGGTCCAGGTGCTGAAGGACTACCCGGCGATGCGCGTCTCGGTGGAGGGGCACACCGACACCGTCGGCGCCGAGCTCATGAACATGAAGCTCTCGCAGGCGCGCGCCGAGGCGGTCTCGACCTACCTGCAGTCGAAGGGGATCGCCGGCGACCGGCTCGAGGCGGTGGGCTACGGGCCGACGAAGCCGGTGGCCTCCAACAAGACCGCCGCCGGCCGCGCCCAGAACCGGCGCACCGAGTTCCGCATCGTCTCCATGGAGTAGGGGCGGGGACCTCCGGAGGGCCCGCGTCGGGGCCCTCCGGCGTCACCCCTCCTCGTCGGGCAGCTCGGCCTCGTCCTTCATGAGCTCGCGCATCACCACCGTGGCGTAGGAGCCCTTCGGCAGCTCGAAGCGGGCCACGTACCCGTCGCCGGCCGGCTCGAGCGCCGGCTGGACGCGCAGCCTGGCGGCGCGGCGCGTCCCCTCGGCCTCGCCGCCCCCGCGCGCGAAGTCCTCGAGCGCGATCCCCTCGGCCGCGAGCAGCCGGGCCTCGCGCGCCGCCGGCTCGCCGGCCGCGGCCCGGAGCGCGTGGCCGAACATCGGGCCGGCCGGGCTCACCTCGAAGGCGGCGACGCGCGGGCCGTCGGCGGCCGGGTCCTCGCAGAGGAAGAGGCCGCCGGAGTCGAGCTTCTTGAGGACGTCGCCCGCGAGCGCCCGGTCGAAGAGCCCGTCCTCGATCCGCTCGGCCAGCCAGCGGTTGAAGAGGAGCGACTGGAAGGCGGAGAGGGCGAAGCGGCGGAGGAACCGGTCGCGGGCGGCCCGGCGCGCCTCGGGCGGCGGGTCGGGCAGGAGGAGGGCGCGGCCGAGCGCGGCGTTGCCGCCGTCGGCGCCGAAGCGCTGCGGCCCGAAGTAGTTGGGCAGGCCGGCCCGGGCGAGCGCCTCGGCGCAGGCGCGGGCGCGCCCGAGGTCGCCGCCGCGCACCGTCACCGCGAAGGCGTTGCCGCGCGCGTGGCCGGGCCGGAGCTTGTTCTGGTGGCGCGACGCCGCCAGCACCCGGAAGCCGTCGCCCGCGAGCGAGGCCGGGTCGGGGTCCCTCGCCACCGGGAAGCTGAGCCACTGCGTCGTCACCGCGGCCCGGTCCTTGAGGCCGGCGTAGCCGGCGTCGCGGTCGGGCACGCCGAGCGCGCGCGCCAGCGCCCGGAGCACGTCGCGCGTCGTCCGCCCCCGCTTCTCCACGTGGAGGTAGAGGTGCGGCCCCGCGCCGGAGGGCAGGTAGGCCGGCAGCTCGTCGACGCGGAAGTCCTCCGGCGACGCCTTGAGCCGGCCGCCCGAGCCGGGCAGGCCGGCGGTGACGAAGGGGAGCGCCGTCATGCCCCGCCCAGCCCCTCGAGCCTGGCGAGGCCGCGCCGCACCCGCTGGCCGAGCGCCTCGTCGGCCTCGCGCGGGATCCGCTCGCCGGCGAGGAACAGGTGGAAGAAGAGCAGCTCGCGGAGCGCGTCCTGCAGCAGCCGCGGCGCCTCGCCGGGCGGCAGCGTGGGCCCGCCGAGCCGGCCCAGGTTGGCGAGGAGCCCGCGCCGGTCGAGCCCGCCGTCGGGGCCCGGGACGAGGCCGCGGAAGAGCGGCGCGAAGGGGGCGCCCGGCTCGCCGAGGTGGGCGGCCACCGCCGCGAGGAAGGCGGGGCGGCCGGCGTCGGGCAGCGCGGCGGCCACGAGCCGCAGGAGCCCGTCGTACCCCTCGATGAGCTCCTCGATCCGCAGGGCCGGATCGGCCGCGGGCGCCGGGACCGGGTCGGCCGCCGCCTCGACGTAGCCGGCCTCGGCCAGGTGGTAGAGGAGCTTCGTGGCGTCGAACTCGCCGAGGTGCGCCGCCGCCGCCACCTCGGCCACCGTGCGCCGGCCGTCGACGAGCGCGAGGAGCTGCTGCTCGGGCGGCCGGAGCGCCACCGGCCGCTTTGGCTCGCGGCGGCGCAGGAAGGCGCCGGGCCCCGGGATGCGCGCCCGGAAGAGCCGCGCCTCGTCGATGCGCCGGATGCCGTCCATGAGGAGCGACTGGGTCGAGACCGAGAGCGGCGCCCCCGGGCGGTCGCACGAGTCGTCGTCGACGAGGAAGAAGAGCCCCTCGGGCGCGAGCAGGATGGCGTGGAACACCGCCGTCACCTGCTCGTGGAGGCACTTCCACAGGTCGCTGGCCGAGAGGTGGCCGAGGTCGACGAGCGCCTTGCCGATGGGCCGGCCGCCCGCCGCCGCCTCGTCGAGCAGCCGCGCGTCGACGTAGCCGAGCGCGAGCGCCACCTCGCCGATCCGCTCGCCCGGCGCGGTGGAGCGGGCGCCGCGCACCTCGCCGTCCTTGAAGGCGACCGAGCGCTCGACGCCGCCGCTCGCCACGGTGAGCAGCCCCGAGAGGCGCGACTGGTGGACGAAGGCGATGAAGTCGGCGATGGGGAAGCCGGAGAGGTCGCCGGCGAGGAGCACGCGCGGACGCGGCGCCGCGCCGCCGGCGCTGGGGGCGCGGTGGGCGAGGAGCAGGTCGGGGGCGGAGGGCAGGAGCGCGAACCGGCCCGCCCGGTCGGCCAGCGCCCGCCGGGCCTCGTCGCCGGCCGGCGTGACGCGCCCGTGCGGGTCGATGTCGAGCCAGTTCGCCATCAGCGCGCCTCGTCGCGCCCCCAGCCCCGGTGCTCCAGCCACTCCTCCTCGTCCTGCAGCGTGAACTCGAGCATCCACTCCGAGAAGTCGGGCAGGGCGAGCCGGCGCCCGTCGAAGTAGAGGGTGGGGGTGCCGCGCAGGCCGGCGGCGCGCGCCTCGGCCTGGGAGGCCCGCACCTTGACGAGGTAGGTCCCCTGCTCCAGCGCCTCGCGCAGCGCCTGGCCGTCCTTGCCCAGCTCGACGGCGTAGCCCACCAGCTCGTCCGGCGAGACGGCGTGCGGGTGGAGGAAGAGCGAGTCGTGCATGGCCCAGAAGATCCCCTGGTCGCGGGCCCACTCGCCGGCCTGCGCCGCCTCGAGCGCGTTCGGGTGGCTCTCGATCGGGAAGGGCTTGTAGAAGAGCTTGACCCGCTCCTTGCGCTCCTCGACGAACTTCTCGAGCGCCGGCCGGAAGAGCTGGCAGTAGGGGCAGGTGAAGTCGGAGAACTCGACCAGCGTCACCTTGGCCGACGCCTCGCCGAGCGGCGGGCCGAAGCCCGAGACGTCGAGCGCGGCGCGCTTCGGCCGGTCGAAGGAGGCGTAGTAGTCGGTGAGGAGCCGGCCGAGCTCCTCGCGGCTCGCCCCGGCGCCGGCCAGCCGGGCCACGAGCCGCCCCATGCGCCTGGCGTGCTGGCAGCCGCCGCCGTCGCGCAGCGACTGCGACAGGGTCCGCGGGGCGCCGCAGTAGAGGAAGGCCTGCTGAGCCACCTCCGACGCCACCGCCTTCTGCGCGTCGTCGAGCCCGTCGAGCGGGATGCCGGGCAGCGCCTCCTCCGGGGTCGCCGGCGGCGGGAGCACCCGGGCGGGCGCGGCGCTGGTGGGCGCGGCGGGGGCGTGGGCGGCGCAGCCGGCGAGGCCGGAGAGGGCGAGCGCGGAGAGCAGGGCGGCGGTGGTTCGCATCGGTGTGGGATCCTCGCTGGGAGGGGCGAATGTAGCACGCACCCCGGGCGCGGGCCGGCGGGCCCTTTGATCCTGGCGCCGCCCCCGTGGTCTCCTTAGACGACCCCCCGATGGACCACGCACCCCTCGCCCGCGGCGCGATCCGCAAGGACCCCGG
>DASTGK010000149.1:0-3173 GCA_035719085.1 Anaeromyxobacteraceae bacterium | reverse complement strand
TCCCCCCCCTGGCCGTCATGGGGAACCTCGACACCGGCTGCCTCGGCGACGCGCGGCTCACGGGCCGTGAGCGCCGCGCCGATGGGGGCGTCCCGCGCCGCCAAGGAGTTGCCGCGTCCGCTCTGCCCGGTTAGGCCGCCTGCGGGCGCGCCCCTGGCGCGCCGTCCCGGAGGTGCACATGGCGACCGCGAGCAAGGGGCAGTTCGTCTGGTACGAGGACATGACCAAGGATCCGCGCGGGGCGATCTCGTTCTACTCCGACGTCGTCGGCTGGAAGACCGAGGCGTTCCAGGGCGGTGGCGAGTACACGATGTGGGTGAGCGGGCAGGGGCCGCTCGGCGGCGTGATGAAGCCCTCCGAGGAGGCCGCGAAGGCCGGGGCGCCGGCGAGCTGGCTGGCCCACGTCCAGGTGGACGACGTGGACGCCACGGCGGCCCGCGCGCGCCAGCTCGGAGGCCGAGTCTACAAGGAGCCGACCGACATCCCGACCGTGGGGCGCCTCGCGGTGATCGCCGATCCCCAGGGCGCCGCCATCTCGATCTTCAAGCCGATCGAGGCGGTGTCGCTCCACGACGTCTCGAAGGAAGGGGAGTTCTGCTGGAACGAGCTGTCGACGAGCGACGCCGCCGCCGCGTTCAGGTTCTACGCCGACCTCTTCGGCTGGAAGATCCTGGAGGAGATGGACATGGGGCCCATGGGGACCTACCGGGTCTTCGGCGTCGGCGACAGGCGGCTCGGCGGGATCATGACGGCGCCGAAGGGCGCTCCGACGCCGCCCTCGTGGCTCTTCTACGCGGAGACGAGCGACCTCGACGCCGCGCTCCGGCGCGCCACGACCAAGGGGGCGAAGGTCCTCAACGGCCCGATGGAGGTGCCGGGCGGCGGGCGGATCGCGCAGCTTCAGGATCCGCAAGGGGCGGCCTTCGCGCTGCACCAGTCCCCAGGGAAGTAGGCGCCGCCTACCACTCGGCCACGAGGCCGACGCCCATGGTGATGGACCAGCCGCCGACGCGCCAGGCCTCGTTCTCGACGAAGTCGGTGGCGGTCTTCACGTCCTTGCGCCAGGCGAGCGTCACCTCGAGCCGGTCGGTGCGCGCGCCGGAGCGCACGCCGAAGGCCGCCCGCCCGGTCACGCCGGCGTAGGCGGTGTCGGCCGCGCCGGCCCAGTCGCGCACGCCGCTCCCGGCGAAGTTGGCGTAGCGACGCCAGCCGGCCTCGCCGCCCAGCGCCAGCCGCCAGCGCTCCCCCGGCTCGGCCACGGCCGCCACCGTGCCGCCCAGGACCGTGACCGCCGAGGGGCGGACGAGGAAGAGGGTGAGGAGGTCGGCCGGCTCGCGCCCCTCGTAGACGGCGCCGACCTCGACCGGGCCCAGCCGCAGGCCCCCCGAGGCGCCGAAGAGGAGCCAGCAGGGGTTGGCGCTCCGCGAGGTGGGCGAGCTGGCCCGGGGGCAGGCGCCGGTGCCGGCCGAGACGTGCAGCACCGGGTGCGAGCGCTCCGCCTCGGCGGCGGCCGGGAGGGCGGCGAGGAGGGCGAGCGCGGCGAGGGCAGGGCGGAGGCGGCGCATCGGGCGCGGAGTCTACAACGCCTCCCCCGTGCGGAGGGGTCGCACCGCCCTCCGGCGAACCCTTTTCGCCCGCGCGGGCTCCAACCGTCCGCGATGCCGATCTACGAGTACGCCTGCCCGGCCTGCGGGACCACCTTCGAGACGCTCATCATCCGCCGCTCCGACGAGGCCGACGTGGCCTGCCCCGGCTGCCAGTCACGGACCGTGAATCGGCAACTGTCGCGGACGGCCGCGCCCCGCACCGGCGGCTCGGGCGGTGGGGGCTTCGCGCCGCCCTCCGCCTGTGGCCCGGTCGGTTGAAGCATCTAGCCGTCGCCCGGTCGGGCGACCCGACGAAGCGAAGCGCCGATGTGGGTGCGGCACGCCGCGGCCGGCGTGGTGCGCCCTGGCCCGTGCGGGGGTAGAGTCTCCCTCCGTGCGCAGCCCACACCGAGCCACCGACTACACCCTGGAGTTCGTCGCCGAGGCCCTGGCCAAGGCCGGGCTCCTCACCGACGACGCCCGCAAGACGGCGGTCGCGCGCGAGAACGCGCAGCGCGCCAGGCTGCTCCGCGACCAGGCCTCCCGCAGCGGCGGGCGCGGGCTGCGCCGGGCCGAGCTCTCGCCGGTCGAGGTGGTCGCCTCCTTCCAGTTCCCCGACGCCCGCCGCGACGGCGAGGTGGTGGACGAGGACAAGGCGACGGCGGTGGTGGCGCAGGCGGTCGGCCTGCCGTACCGCAAGATCGACCCGCTCAAGCTCGACGCCCAGCTCATCACCCGGACGCTGTCGCGCCCCTTCGCCCGCAAGCACGCCGTGCTGCCGCTCGAGCGCAAGGGCAGCAAGCTGGTCATCGCCGCCGCCAACCCGTTCGACCGCGAGCTCTTCGAGAACCTGCGCGGCCTCACCGGCCACGAGGTGGAGCCGGTGCTGGCCGCCGCGGCCGACATCCACCGCGCCATCGCCGAGGTCTACGGCTTCCGCGCCCAGATCTCCCAGGCCTCCACCCAGCTCGCCGCCGGTGGCCCGGACGTCGGCAACCTGGAGCAGTTCGTCGACCTCTCCGGCCTCGAGGCGCTCGAGGCCTCCAGCGAGCCGGTCGTCGCCGCGGTTGAGTACCTGCTCCACTACGCCTTCGAGCAGCGGGCCAGCGACATCCACCTCGAGCCGCGGCGCGAGGAGTCGATCATCCGGATGCGCATCGACGGCGTGCTCCACCCGGTGCACCGCATCCCCAAGGCGGTGCACGGCGCCATCGCCAACCGCTTCAAGATCATGAGCCGGCTCGACATCTCGCTGCGCAAGCCGCAGGACGGGCGCATCCGCACCGCCCGCGGCGACGCCGAGATGGAGCTGCGCGTCTCGACCATCCCCACCGCCTTCGGCGACAAGGTGGTGGTCCGCGTCCTCGACCCGACGGTGCTGGTGCGCGACCTCTCCGAGCTCGGCTTCCTGCCGGAGGAGCGCGAGGCCTTCGAGCGCTGGCTGGTGCGCCCGCACGGCCTGGTGGTCGTCACCGGCCCCACCGGCAGCGGCAAGACCACCACGCTCTACTCGGCGCTGCAGGCGCTGGCCTCGCCCGAGGTGAACGTGGTGACCATCGAGGACCCCATCGAGATGGTCCACGAGGA
>DASTGK010000148.1:0-10026 GCA_035719085.1 Anaeromyxobacteraceae bacterium | reverse complement strand
AGGGCCACGTCGGCGCCATCTTCACCCCGTTCAAGGCGGTCGACCTCGGCCTCGAGGGCATCTGGGGCCAGCGCGAGACGCTCGCCGGCGAGCACGGCGACGTCCTCCGCTTCAACTTCCTGGCCCGCTACTACATCAACTGAGCCCGTTTCACTGAGCCCCGGCACTCCGCGGGGGCGCGGGTGGGGCGGGGATGGGGCGGCGCCGTGCGGCCGTCCCGTCCCCGCCCTTTCACGTTCGGCGGGGCACCGCCCGGGGCGGCGCGCCCGCCCGACAGAATCGGCCAGCGCCCGCCCGCGCGCGCAATCGTCGTGCTGCCGGCGCGTCAATCTTCGACCGCACGTGTCGCCGGCCCTTCGCTATTCATTGCACCGTACTGGCAGCCGGCGCGCTCCCGCCCGGCTCCGCAGCGCAGGAGGCCACCGTGCACACGCCGGCCATCGAGACCGCCCTCACCGCCGTCCCCCGGATCGCCCCGCGGGCGCCCCTCGGGGACTTCTCCCGCATCGCCCTCATCGGCGCCCCGACCGACGTCGGGGCCGGCGCGCGCGGCGGCTCGATGGGGCCCGAGGCGCTCCGGGTCGCCGGGCTGCAGGCGGCCCTCGAGGCGCTCGGCCTGCCGGTGGCCGACCGCGGCGACGTGGCCGGCCCGGCCAACCCGCTGCGCCCGCCGGTGGAGGGCTACCGCCACCTCGACGAGGTGGTGACCTGGTGCCAGGCGGTGCGCGACGCGGTCGGCGCCGCGCTCGCCGCCGGCGAGCTGCCGGTGGTGCTCGGCGGCGACCACTCCCTCGCCATCGGCTCCGTCGCCGCGGCCGCCCGCCACTGCCGGCGGGTCGGCAAGGAGCTGCGCGTGCTGTGGCTCGACGCCCACGCCGACTACAACGTGCCGGCCACCTCGCCCTCGGGCAACATCCACGGGATGCCTGCGGCCGTGATCTCCGGCCACGGCCACCCGCGCCTGCTGGCGCTCGGCGACGAGGCGCCCATGGTGGCGCCGCGCTCCATCGTCCAGGTCGGCGTCCGCTCGGTCGACCCGGCCGAGAAGGCGCTCGTGGTGCGCAACGGCTCGGTCACCTTCGACATGCGGCAGGTGGACGAGCTCGGCATGCGCCGCGTCATGGAGCGGGCGCTCGACGGCCTCGACCGGTCCAGGGTCCACCTGCACGTCAGCTTCGACGTCGACTTCCTCGACCCGGCCATCGCCCCCGGCGTCGCCACCGACGTGCCGGGCGGCCCGGACTACCGCGAGGCGCAGCTCTGCATGGAGATGCTGGCCGACACCGGCGCGGTCGGCTCGGTGGACGTGGTGGAGCTCAACCCGGCGGTCGACCTTCGCAACCGCTCGGCGAAGCTGGCGGTGGAGCTGGTCCAGAGCCTCTTCGGGAAGGCGATCCTGGCGTGACGCCGGGCGGCGGGGTGACCCCGGCCGGGCCGCGACAGATTCGGCTCGGAACGCGCCCCGGAGCGTGCTGGACGGCTGCCGGGGACCCGCCCTTCGACAGCCAATGCCGGGTCCCATCCGATAGCGTCTGCGGGTCGAAACATTGACGAGGAGAACGCCCATGAAGCCAATCGAGCTCGAGAACCGGCACTGCGCCCGCAACTACGCCCCGCTCCCCGTGACGCTGGTGCGCGGAGAGGGCGCGCACGTCTGGGACGACGCCGGCCGGCGCTACCTGGACATGATGAGCGCCTACTCCGCCGTCAGCCACGGGCACTCGCACCCGCGGCTGGTGAAGGCGCTCACGGACCAGGCGGCGAAGCTCGCCATCGTCTCCCGCGCCTTTCACTCGGACGTGCTCGGCCCGTTCCTGGCGACGCTCTCGGCCCGCACCGGGTTCGAGAAGATCCTCCCCATGAACACCGGCGCCGAGGCGGTCGAGACCGCCATCAAGGCGGCGCGCCGCTGGGGCACCGACGTGAAGGGCATCCCGGAGGGGCAGGCCGAGATCGTGGTGGCCCGGGGGAACTTCCACGGCCGCACCACCACCATCGTCGGCTTCTCCTCCGAGCCCGACTACCGGCGCGGCTTCGGCCCGTTCGCGCCCGGCTTCAAGGAGGTGCCGTTCGGCGACGCCCGCGCCATGGCCGAGGCCATCGGCGAGCGCACCTGCGCCGTGCTGGTCGAGCCGATCCAGGGCGAGTCGGGCATCGTCGTGCCGCCCGAGGGCTGGCTGCGCGAGGTGCGCCGGCTCTGCACCGAGCGGCGGGCGCTGCTCATCCTCGACGAGATCCAGTCGGGCCTCGGCCGCACCGGCCGCTGGTTCGCCTTCGAGCACGAGGGGATCCGGCCCGACGGCCTCATCCTCGGCAAGGCGCTCGGCGGCGGCCTGCTCCCGGTCTCGGCCTTCTGCGCCGGCGCCGAGGTGATGGACGTCTTCGTGCCGGGCAGCCACGGCTCGACCTTCGGCGGCAACGCGCTGGCCGCGGCCGTCGGCCTCGAGGCGCTCAAGGTGCTCGACGAGGAGAAGCTGGTGGAGCGCAGCGCCCACCTCGGCGCCCACATGCTGGACCGGCTGCGCGCCATGCGCTCGCCGGCGGTGAAGACGGTGCGCGGCCGCGGCCTCTGGGTCGGCCTGGAGCTCGACCCGGCGCGCGCCGACGCCCACGACGTCTGCCTGCGCCTAGCCGAGGCCGGCGTGCTCACCAAGGAGACGCACGAGACGGTCATCCGGCTGGCGCCGCCGCTGGTGGTGGCGGAGGCCGACCTCGACTGGGCGCTCGACCGGGTGCAGGGCGTGCTCGACGCGCTGGCGCCGCCGCGCCGGAGCTCGGCCGCCTTCGCCGAGGCCCGCGCCAGCTAGGACGATCCCATGACGCCCCTCGCCGCCGCCGACCAGGCCTCCGCCAACCTCCGCTGGCTGGAGTCCGAGCTCCCCTCGCTCTTCACCGGCACGCTGCGCGACGACGAGGACGCCATCGGCGCCCTGGCGCTCGGGCTCGGCCGGCTCCGCACCGATCGGCAGCTGGTGGTGGCCGACCGCGCCGACGAGCTCGTCCTGGCCCGCCTCGACGTGCCCGGCTCCATCTTCGAGTCGCTGCGCCGGCTGGAGGACCGGGAGCTGTCGCGCGCCGAGATCACTCACTCGCGCGGGCCGGTGCCGGGCTGCGAGCGCCGGCTCGAGCTGCAGCGCTACCTGTTCGACCGGAAGCCGGACGGCCTGGTGCGCCAGGCCGGCGCCCCGGCCATCCCGGAGCGGATCCGCGGCGCCGTGCTCCCGGCGCTGGCGGCGCTGGCCCCCGGCCTGGACGCCGGGGCGCGCGAGGAGGTGCTGCGCCTCCTCTGGCTCAACGACCCGCGGTACGTCGAGGCGGCGCCGCCGCGGGAGGTGGCGCGGCTCATGAAGCTGCTCCACGAGGCGCGCGCCAACGCCGGCTTCTGGCTGGCCGTCGAGCCGCCGGACGACCCGGAGGCCGACCCCAACGAGGTGGACGTCCTCTTCGCGGTGGAGAACCCGCCGCCGAAGGACCACCTGACCCAGCTCGTCGAGGTCTTCCACGGCCTCGACCTGGGGGTGCGCCGCTCGCTCACCATGACGGTGAGCACCCGCGACCGGCCCGTCTTTTTGGGGAGCTTCCACGTGGCCCACCGGCGCGGGGCCCGGCTCGAGCCCGGGGCGCCGCTCTTCCGCACGCTGCGGCGGCTCCTCTACAACACGCAGATCCTGGCGGCCGAGTCGGCCATCTACCGGGACTTCGTCCCCGCGCGCGTCATGACCGGCGAGGAGGCCTCGCTCGTCAACGCCTTCGTCGGCTTCTGCCACACCAACTGCGCCCACGCCCAGCCGCACCGCTACGGCCACGAGGACGTGGTGCGCGCCTTTCACTCGCACCCGGACATGGCGCTGCGGCTGGTGCGGCTCTTCGAGGCGCGCTTCGACCCGGAGGTGCAGGACCGCGAGGCGCGCTGGGCCGCCGCGCTGGCCGCGGCGGAGCACGAGGTGGCCTCCTACAACACCGGCCACCGGCAGCTCGACGACTTCCGCCGCTCCGTCTTCCGCGCCGCGCTCGTCTTCGTGAAGCGGACGCTCAAGACCAACTTCTACGTGGCCGAGAAGCACGCGCTCGCCTTCCGGCTCGACCCGGCCTACCTCGACGACCTCGGCCCCGAGTTCACGAGCGACCTGCCGGCGCAGCGCCCCTTCCGCGTCACCTTCTTCTTCGGGCGCAGCGGCCTCGGCTACCACATCGGCTTCGCCGACATCGCGCGCGGCGGCTGGCGCACCGTCTTCGCCAGGACGCGCGACGACTACGTCACCGTGGCGAACGGCGTCTTCCGCGAGAACTACGTGCTGGCCCACACCCAGCACCTCAAGAACAAGGACATCTACGAGGGCGGCTCCAAGCTGGTGTGCGTGCTCCACGCGCCCGACGTGGCGACGCGGCAGCAGCTCGACCAGCGGCTCCACAAGCTGCAGTGGGAGCTGGCCAACGCCTTCCTCGACGTCTTCGTCACCGAGGGCGGCACGGCCCGGGACCCGCGCGTCGTCGACTACTACCGCGAGGACGAGCCCATCGAGCTCGGCCCCGACGAGAACATGCACGACGAGATGATCGAGGCCATCGCCGAGCTCTCGGTCCGCCGCGGCTACCTGCTCGGCGCGGGCATCATGTCGAGCAAGCGGGTGGGCATCAACCACAAGCAGTACGGCGTCACCTCGCTCGGCGTGGTCACCTTCGCCGAGCACGCCATGCGCGAGCAGGGGCTCGACATCCGGCGCGACCCCTTCAGCCTGAAGCTCACCGGCGGCCCGAACGGCGACGTGGCCGGCAACGGGCTGCGGCTCCTGCTGGAGCGCTGCCCCAGGGTGAGCGTCAAGCTGGTGGTCGACGGCACGGCGGCCCTCTACGATCCGGCCGGCCTCGACCGCGAGGCCCTGTCGCGCCTCGTGCTCCGGGCCGACGCCGACGCCTTCGACGCCGCGCGCCTCTCCCCGGGCGGCTTCGTCCTGCACCGCGCCACCCGCCGCGCCGACGGGCTGCGCGAGCTCTACCGGCGCGTCGAGCGCACCGCCGAGGGGCTGCGCGAGGACTGGGTCACGGTCGACGAGCTCCACAAGGAGTTCGACGGGCTGCCCTTCGAGGTGGAGGCCGACCTCTTCATCCCGGCCGGCGGCCGCCCCGAGACCATCGACGGCAAGAACTGGCGCCGCTTCCTGCGCGCGGACGGCACGCCCTCGGCGCGCGTCATCGTCGAGGGGGCCAACTCCTTCATCACCCCGGAGGCGCGGCTGCGGCTCCAGGAGGCGGGCGCGGTGGTGCTGCGCGACGCCTCGGCCAACAAGTGCGGCGTCATCTCCTCCTCCTACGAGATCATCGGCAACCTGCTCTTCCCGGCCGAGGAGTTCCTCGAGCGGAAGGAGGCCTACGTCCGCGACGTGCTCGAGATCCTGGAGCGGCGGGCGGCGAGCGAGGCGAGCCTCATCCTGCGGCGGCACCGCGAGGAGGGGGGCAAGCGCGCCTTCACCGAGCTCTCCGACGCGGTGAGCCTCGAGATCAACGCCAACAAGGCGCGGCTCTTCGCCTTCTTCGAGGCCGACCGGGCGCTGGCTGCCTCGCCACGCTACCGCGCGGCCCTGCTCGCCCACCTGCCGCGGCTGGTGCGCGAGACGCCGGCCCTCCGGGATCGCGTCGACCGGCTGCCGCCCAAGTACCGCTCGGCCATCCTGGCCGCCGAGATCGGCGCCGCCATGGTCTACGAGCGGCCGCTCGAGCCGGACTGGGCCGCGGCGCTCGAGGCCTACGTGGGGCGCCAGTTCGCCAGCGCGTGATGGCCGGCGCCACCCGGGATCGGCGCCGCCGGTCCCGGGCGCGGCCGGCGCGGCGCTACTCGCCGCCGTCGGTGGCGGTGACCGGGTAGCCGCCGAACTCGCGCACCGGGTTGAGGACGATGCTCGTCGAGATGCGGGCCACCGGCAGCTTCGGGTCGTCGATCCAGGAGGCGGTCAGCTCCCGGTAGCGGTCCAGGCTGGGGCAGACGATGCGGGCCACGTAGTCGATCTGGCCGCTCACCAGGTAGCAGTCGATCACCTCGGGGCAGGCGCGCAGCACCTTGTCGAAGGCCGCCTGCGCCGCCGCCGTCTGGTCGCGCAGCGTGATCTCGGCCCAGAAGGTGGTGTGGCCGCTCACCCGCCGCGGGTCGACCACCGCCATGTAGTGCGAGATGAACCCCTCGCGCTCCAGCCGGTTGACCCGCTCCAGGCAGGGGCGGGGCGACAGGCCGACCAGCTCCGACAGCTTCTGGTTGGTGATGCGCCCGTCCTTCTGCAGGATGGTCAGGATCTTGGCGTCGATGAGATCGAGCTTGCGCGGCTTCGTGCCGTCAGCCATGGCCCACCTTCTGGAAGGTCTCCGCCAGCGCCGCGCGCAGCCGCGCCACCAGCTCGTCGAGCTCCGCCTCGGTGACGACGAACGGCGGCGCCAGGCAGCAGAGGTCGCCGTCGGTGCCGTTGGCCTGGCCCACGTTGGTCCAGGTCATGAGGCCGTTCCGGAGCGCCGCCTCGGCGAGCGTCTCGGCCACCTTGAGCCGGCGCGGGAAGGGGGCGCGCGTGGCCTTGTCCTGGACCAGCTCGACGCCGGCGAGGAGCCCGCGCCCGCGCACGTCGCCGACCCAGGGCAGGTCGAGCAGCGCGCCGAGCCTCCGGTGGAGCTGCACACCCATCGCCTGGCAGCGCGCCACCAGGCCGTGCCGCTCGGCGTAGCGGACGGCGGCGAGGCCGGCGGCCGCCAGCACCGGGTGGTGGCTGAAGGTCTGGGCGTGGAGGAGCGCGCCCGAGCCCTGGGCGATGGGGTCGATGACCCGGCGCGAGGTCGCCACCGCCGAGAGCGGGGCGTAGCCGCCGGTGATCCCCTTGCCGAGCACCATCACGTCCGGCACCACGCCCGAGGGCTCGACCGCCCACCAGGTGCCGGTGCGGCCAGCGCCGACCAGCACCTCGTCGGCGATGAGCAGCACCTCGCGCCGGTCGCAGATCTCGCGGACGCGCTCGAGGTAGCCGGGGCGGGGGACGGCGTGGCCGGTCGAGCTGCCGCCCACCGGCTCGACGATGAAGGCGGCCACCCGGTCGTCGCCCAGCTCGTCGAGCGCCTGCTCGAGCGCGCGGCCGTCGCAGACCGGGCAGTCGGCCGCCGGGTCGCCGCCGCAGCCGCAGCGGTAACCGTAGGGGGCCGGGATGCGGTGCACGTCGACCAGCCACTCGCGCCAGTAGGTCTTGTAGTGCTCGCGCGCCGAGGCCGAGAGGGCGAGCAGCGTGTTGCCGTGGTAGGCGGGGGTGAGGGCGACGATCTTGTGCTTCTTCGGGCGGCCGCGCTCCACCCAGTGCTGCCGGGCCAGCTTGAGCGCCGCCTCCACCGCCTCGGAGCCGCTGCAGAGGAAGTAGAGCTTGTCGAGGGGCGCCGGCAGGAGGCGCGCCAGCTCGGCCGCCAGCGCCTCCACCGGGTCGGTGGTGAAGGCGGTGCCGTTCACGTAGGCGACGCGGGCCGCCTGCTCGGCCATGGCCTCGCCGATCTCGCGGACGCCGTGCCCCAGGTTGGCGACGAAGGCGCCGCCCGAGCCGTCGAGGTAGCGGCGCCCCTCGGCGTCGACGAGCCACGAGCCCTCGCCGCGGACGATGCGCGGGTAGGTCCGGCCGAGCTTCCGGTAGAAGACGTTCGACTCGGGGTAGCGATGGGCGGTCACGACAGGTAGAGCCTCCGCGGATCGAGCACCTCGCGCAAGAGGCGCAGCTCCTCGCCGGTGGGGGGGGCGACCGGATCCTGCCGGGCCACCCGCAGGGGCCAGCCGACGCCGGCCTGCACCTCCTCGACCGTGACGCCGGGGTAGAGGCCGGTCAGCACCATCTCGCCGGTCTCCGGGTCGGACTCCAGCACCGCCTTGTCGGTCACCACCTTGACCGGGCCGGCGCCCGGCATCCCCAGCTCCCGGCGCGAGCGGCCGCGGCAGCGCTGGCCCGGGCTGGTGATGAAGTCCACCTCGGCCGGGAAGGCGCGGGCCGAGAGGCGGCTGATGATGAGCACGCGCCGGGCGTGGACGGCGATCTCGGCGGCGCCGCCCGAGCCGGGCAGCCGCACCTTGGGCGAGGCGTAGGGGCCGACCACGGTGGTGTTGATGTTGCCGAAGCGGTCGATCTGCGCGCCGCCCAGGAAGCCGACGCCGATCTTCCCGTTCTGCAGGAAGAGCTGGAAGACGTCGGCCATGGAGCAGACCATGAGGCTGCCGGTGACGAGCGACGGGTCGCCGATCGAGACCGGCAGCCGCTCCGGCGCCGCGCCCACCGCGCCCGACTCGTAGATGAGCACGAGGTCGGGGGCGTGGAGCGCCCGGGCCAGGTTGCAGGCCAGGTTGGGCAGGCCGATGCCGACGAAGGTCACCTCGCCGTCCTCGAGCTCGCGGGCCGCCACCGCGGCCATCATCTCCGACGGCGTGTACTCAGAAGCCATAGCTCACCCCCTGGCAGACCCGCGGCGTCGCCTTCAGCCGCTCGACGAGCCCCGGCTGCCGCGCCAGGTATTCGGCCCGGTCCGGCACCCCGTACACGAACTCCTCCAGGTACGCCGCGAGCCGCGCCGGGTCGCGCGAGATCGCCTCCCAGCCCACGTAGAAGTCGTTGTCGCGGTCGTAGTGCCCCTGCGCGTAGGAGGGGTGGCAGCCCCACGGCTCGACGACCACCGCGTCGACCACCAGCCCCGGGATGAGCGTGCGGTTCGGGTCGGCGCGGATGACCGCCTCGTCGACCAGCTCCTCCACCACCACCACCACCCGCTTCGAGGCGAAGGCCGCCTCCTTCTGCACGCCCATGAGCCCCCAGACCTGGGTGTTGCCGCTGCGGTCGGCGCGCTGGGCGTGGACGATGGTGACGTCGGGCCGGAGCGCCGGCACGGTGGCGAGCACCTTGCCGGTGTAGGGGCATTCGACCGAGCGGATGAGCGGGTTGGCGGCCGGCAGGTCGGTCCCGGCGTAGTCGTCGAGGACGCCGAAGGGGAGGCCGGCCGCGCCGGCGGCGAGCCGCGCCACCATGCCGAAGTGGCTGTACTCCTCGATCTCGAGCGTGCGCCCCTCGACCGCCCGCCGGAAGGCGTGGAGCGAGCCGGCGCCGGGGTTGCCGGCCCAGGAGAAGACGAGCTTCCTGGCGCAGCCGGCGCCGATGAGCTGGTCGTAGACCAGGTCCGGCGTGAGCCGCGCCAGCGTGAGCTCCCGCCGCCGCTGCCGGATGATCTCGTGGCCGGCGGCGAAGCAGATGAGGTGCGTGAAGCCCTCGATGACCAGCGTGTCGCCGTCGCGGACGTTGGCCGCGATGGCGTCCTTCATGGAGACGACCTTGGAATCCATCTCTCGCCCCTCGCGGGCCCGCCGGGTCGGGCGGCCCGCCCCTCAGGTGCCCTGCTGATCCAGCGAGGCGACCAGCAGCTCGGCCGCCCCGGTGAGGTGCCGCTCCAGCAGCCTGGCGGCCTGCGCCCCGTCCCTGGCCCGCACGGCCGCCAGCAGCTTGCGGTGCTCCGCCTCGAAGGCCTTGCGGTGGCGCAGCATCAGGCCGTGCACCAGCCAGTAGCGGTCGACCCGGCGCAGCAGCCCGTCGATGAGCTCCCGGAGGCGCGGCCGGCCGTCGAGGTCATAGATGACGCGGTGGAAGTCGAGGTCATGGCCGCCCCAGGCGATCTGGTCGCCGGTCCGCTCGGCCTCGTCGAGGAGGCGGCCGGCCTGGTCGAGCGCCGCCGCCGGGAGGCGCGCCGCCGCGTCGCGGATGGCGGCGGTCTCCAGGATGACCCGGATCTCGTAGATCTCCCGGATCTCCTCGGGGGTGTGGGCCGTCACCGTGGCGCCGTGGTTGGGCGTGTAGGTGACCAGCCCCTCCGACTGGAGCTGGCGCAGCGCCTCCCGCACCGGGATGTGGCTGACCTGGAGCTGGGCCGCGATCTCCTGCTGGGGGAGCGGATCGTCGGCCCGCAGGTGGCCGCTGGTGATGGCCTCGCGCAGCACGTCGGCCACGAACTCGTGGGAGGCCACGCGGCGCTGGCCCGCCTGGC
>DASTGK010000147.1:0-24939 GCA_035719085.1 Anaeromyxobacteraceae bacterium | reverse complement strand
ACGAGCTCGGCGGCCGGGATGCGCCGCGGTTCGCCGGCGCGCAGCACGCGCGCGGTGGGGGCGGCCATGGCCCGGAGCGCCGCCACCGCCCGCTCGGCGCGCCGCTCCTGGGCGAAGCCGAGCAGGCCGTTTAGCAGCACGATGGCGAGGATGGTGAGCGCCTCGTAGGGGAGCGGCGTCTCGCGCTCCAGCCACCAGGCGGCGAGCGAGATGGCGGTGGCGGCCAGGAGCAGGAGCGTGAGGACGTCGCCGAACTGGGCGAGCAGGCGGCGCCAGGCCGGCACGGCGGGCCCGGCGGGCAGCGCGTTCGGGCCGTGACGCCGGAGGCGGGCCGCCGCCTCGGCCTGGGCCAGGCCGCGCGCCGCGTCGCCGCCGAGCGCGGCCAGCACCTCCGCGGCGGCGCGGCGGTACGGTGGAAGGGTCTCGGGTCGAGGCGTCACGCCCGCCCGCGCTCCGGCCGCAGCCTCCCGCCCACCAGGAGGAGTCGGCAGACGCGCGCCGCCGCCGCCTCGACGAGCGCCTCGCCCTGGGCGAGGCAGGCCTCGAGCGCCATCGGCCCGGGGACGATGCTGGCGAGCGCGTCGATCCCGTGCGCCAGGACGCGGTCGGCCCCCTCGCCGAGGCTCCCTGCCAGGCAGATCACCGGCACGCCGTGCCGCTTCGCCGCCGCGGCCACGCCCACCGGCGCCTTCCCCATGGCCGTCTGGAGGTCGGTGCGCCCCTCGCCGGTGAGCACGAGATCCGCCCCGGCCACGAGCGCGTCGAACCGCGTCGCCTCGAGCACGATGCCGACGCCGGGGCGCAACGTGGCCGGCGTGAAGAGGAGGAGCCCGGCGCCGAGCCCGCCCGCCGCCCCGGCGCCCGGCACGGCCGCCACGTCGCGCCCGGTCGCCGCGCGGGCCACGCGCGCGTAGCGCTCGAGCGCCGCGTCCAGCTCCGCCACCACCTCGGGCGTGGCCCCCTTCTGCGGCCCGTAGACGGCCGAGGCGCCGCGCGGGCCGGTGAGCGGGTTGTCGACGTCGCAGGCCACCGTGATGGACGCCTCGGCGAGGCGCGGATCGAGGCCGGAGAGGTCGATCGCCTCGAGGCGCGAGAGCGCGGCCCCGCCCTCCGGCAGGTCGGCCCCCGCGGCGTCGAGGAAGCGGACGCCGAGGGCCCGGGCGAGGCCCGTGCCGCCGTCGTTGGTGGCGCTGCCGCCGAGGCCGACGACCACGCGCCTCAGGCCGGCGTCGAGCGCCGCCCGCAGCAGCTCGCCCGTGCCGAAGGTGGTGGCGATGCGCGGGTCGCGCCGCGCGGGCGGGATGAGCGGCAGGCCGGACGCCGCCGCCACCTCAACCACCGCGGTGGCGCGGTCGCCGAGGACGCCGAGGCGGGCCCGCACCGGCTCGCCGAGCGGCCCGCGCACCGTCCGCTCCTCGACGCGGCCGCCGGTGGCGGCCACGAGCGCGTCGACCGTCCCCTCGCCGCCGTCGGCGATCGGCACCTTCGTCACCCGGGCGGCCGGGAAGACGGCGCGCACGCCGCGCTCCATGGCCTCGGCGACCCGGAGCGCGCTCGCGCTCCCCTTGAAGGAGTCGGGCGCCACGACGACGTGCACGGCCCTGGAGCTTGCCCGGCCGCGCCCGCCCCGTCCACCGCCCCATCGCGCCGCGCGGCCCGGTGGCGCAGGCGCGCTAGAGTCGTCCGCTCCACCACCGGACCGAGGAGGTCGCCATGCTGAAGGGGCGCGTCGCGCTGGTCACCGGCTCCACGAGCGGCATCGGCCTCGGCGTCGCCCGGGCGCTCGCCGCGCAGGGCTGCGACGTCATGCTGAACGGCTTCGGCGACCCGGCGGCGGTCGAGCGGCTCCGGGCCGGGCTCGAGCGGGAGCACGGCGTGCGCGTCGCCTACGACGGCGCCGACCTCACCGACCCGGCCCAGGTGGCGGCGCTCGTCGAGCGGACGGTGCGCGAGCTCGGGAGCGTGGACGTGCTCGTCAACAACGCGGGGATCCAGCACACCGCGCCGGTCGAGGAGTTCCCCCCGGGCCGGTGGGACGCCATCCTCGCCACCAACCTCTCGGCCGCCTTCCACGCCGTGCGCGCCGCCCTGCCCCACATGCGGCGGCGCGGCTGGGGGCGGATCGTCAACACCGCCTCGGTGCACGGCCTCGTCGCGTCGGTGAACAAGGTGGCCTACGTGGCGGCGAAGCACGGCCTCGTCGGCCTCACCAAGGTGGTGGCGCTCGAGGCGGCCGGCTCGGGCGTCACCTGCAACGCCGTCTGCCCGGGCTGGACGCGCACCGAGCTCGTCGAGCCGCAGATCGCGGCGCGGGCGCAGGCGCACGGCGGCGACCTCGAGGCCGGGGCGCGCGACCTGCTCGCCGAGAAGCAGCCCTCCAGGCAGTTCGTCACCGTGGAGCAGCTCGGCGCGGTGGTGGTCTTCCTCTGCTCGGACGCGGCCGCCCAGCTGACCGGGGCCTCGCTCCCGGTCGACGGCGGGTGGACGGCGCAGTAGCGGCTGGCCTCTCTGGCGCCGCAGCACCCAAACGGGTGCGAATACCGTCTATTCATGAGGCTCGTTCGCATGGATTTCGAGGCCTTGGTGCGACGCCGAGAGCTCGTCAACTCCCGTTCACCGGCTGATTTCGTCGCACGCTTGATCATGATCAACGACGTCGCGGGGCCGTTCTTGAGATTGAGTCCCATATGCACTGTTTCCGCCCGCCCCTCCTCGCGCTCGTCACCCTGTCGATCCTCGCCGCCGCCCCCGCGCTCGCCGCCGAGGAGGCCTCCGCCCCGGTCGCCGTCGCCGTGGGCGAGCCGCCCGCCGCGCTCGTCGCGCCCGAGCCGCCGGGCGCTCCCCGCGCCGCGCCGTCCTGGTGGAACGCCACGGCCCAGACCACCTACGTCTGGCAGCGGAAGCTCGGCTTCGAGGCCCCCTACTCCGGCCCGAAGAGCCTCAGCACGAGCGCCGAGAACGGCTACACGCTCACCGCCACGCTCATGCTCGGCGCGCGCCCCTGGTCCGGCGGCGAGCTCTTCGTCAACCCGGAGGTCATCCAGAGCCAGGAGCTCTCCGGGCTGGTCGGCCTCGCCGGCCTCTCCAACGGCGAGGCGCAGAAGTCGGGCGGGCCCCAGGCGACGCTCTACCGGGCCCGCGCCTTCCTCCGGCAGACCTTCGCCCTCGGCGGCGAGGAGGAGGCGGTCGAGCCCGGCCCGAACCAGCTCGGCGGCACGGCGGCCAGCCGGCGGCTCGTCGTCACCGCGGGCAACTTCTCGGTGGCCGACGTCTTCGACGGCAACGCCTACGCCCACGATCCGCGCACCCAGTTCCTCAACTGGACGCTCATGGCCTACGGCGCCTCGGACTACGCGGCCGACGTGCGCGGCTACACCTGGGGCGTCGCCGCCGAGTACTACGCCGACGACTGGGCCCTCCGCCTCGGCCGCTTCGCGCAGCCGCGCCGCTCGAACGGCCTCGCCCTCGACCCCGACCTCCTGGCGCACTACGGCGACGTCCTCGAGCTCGAGCACGCGCACCAGCTCCTCGGCCGCGCCGGCAAGGTCCGGGTCACCGGTTTCCGCAACGTGGCGCGGATGGGGAGCTTCGCCGACGCGCTCGCCGCGGCGGCGGCGAGCGGCGGCCCGCCCGACGTCGCCGGCGTGCGGCGCCTCCAGTCGAAGCTGGCCCTCGGGCTCGGGCTCGAGCAGGAGCTCCTCCCGGGCGTCGGCGTCTTCGCCCGCCTGAGCGCCAACGACGGCCGCACCGAGACCTACGCCTTCGCCGAGGTGGAGCGGTCGGTCTCGCTCGGGGTCGGCGGCACCGGGGCGGCCTGGCGGCGCGAGCGGGACCGGGCCGGCGTGGCCTGGGTCCAGAACGAGCTCTCGGCCTCGCACCGGCGGTACGCCGAGGCGCAGGGCGCGGGGCTCTTCATCGGCGACGGCCAGCTCAGCTACCGGCCGGAGCGGATCCTCGAGGCCTTCTACGCCGCCGAGACCTTCCGCGACGTCTGGTTCTCCGTCGACGGCCAGTGGATCGCCAACCCGGCCTACAACGCCGATCGCGGGCCGGTGACCATCCTCGGCTGCCGCATCCACGTCGAGCTCTGACCGTCGCGCCCCGGGTCGTTGGCACTTCAACGACCCGGGAGCGATTCGCTTTCACCCCGACCGGGGCCGGCGCCACCAGCGCGGGACGCCCCGACCGCCCGGCCGCTTGGGGACTTCCGCGGATCCTCGCTCCCCCTTCCGCGCGAGCCATCGCTACTCTGCCCCGGCAAGGCGGTGCGCCGAGCGCGTCCCGCCCCGGCGCCGACGCGGCGCTCCGGGGCGCTCGGGGGCGGCGCGTCGCGAACCCCAGGAGGTCGCGATGAGTCGGGCAACGAGGAGGCTGGCAGGAGCGCTGCTGGTGCTGGCGCCGCTCGCACTGGCGGCGTGCAAGGGGAGCAGCGGGAACGACGGCGCCCCAGGGCCCACGGGGCCCACCGGGCCGACCGGGCCGTCGGGCGGCCCCGGGGCGAGCACGGGGACCTTCACCGGCACCGTCACCATCGCCGGCGTCACCCCGGCCGTGCCGCTCACCGGCGTCGCGGTCACCATCACGCCCGCGCCGGCCACCCCGGTCACCACCGACGTGAGCGGCACCTACTCGGTCGACCTCCCGGTGGGCGTCTACACCGTCACCTGGTCGACCAACGACTTCACCAGCCAGACCGCGTCGGTCAGCGTCACCGCGGGCCAGCTGGCGCGGCAGGACGTGGCGCTCGTGCCGACGACGCCGGTGGTGGTGCGGCTCAACGTGATCGGCGACGCCGTCATCGGCGGCGCCCTCGACGCCACCGCCGCGGTGACCCCGCTCGACGGCTCGTCGGTCGACACCGCGAGCTACGCCTGGTCGAGCACCCGCGTCGGCGTGACCTTCGCCACCCCGGCCGGCATCGCGTCGCACGTGCAGCTCCCGACCCTGGCCGGCTTCAAGGCCACCCTCTTCAAGGTCCTCGACATCTCCCCGCTCGGCAACGTCGACATCAACCCGAACGCCGCCAACGAGGACGGATCGCCGTTCCAGGCCGGGCTGCAGGACCGCTTCCAGGTCCAGGCCATCAATGACTTCGATCTCGAGTCGACCGGCGCGATCACCCTCGCGTTCCAGGTGAAGACCACCTCCGGCACCTACACGGGGACCACCACGGTGACGGTGCCGCTGCCGTGGCGCGTCGCCACCGGCCAGGCGCAGGTGCCGCTCGGCGAGCCGGTGGTCGTCCACGGCAAGAAGCTGGTGGCGCCGCAGACGGCCTGGGCCTTCACGCTCACCGACCCGCTGGGCGCCGACGCGACCAGCCTGCTCGACGACCCGGCCTCGCAGCACCCGGTCTTCACGCCCACGGTCAAGGGCGTCTACACGCTCACCGAGACCAACAGCGCCACCTCCATCCCCATCGGCGCGGGCGCCTGGGTCGGCGCGCTCGACGCGGCCGCCACGCTGGCCGCCCTCGACCCCGTGACCGGCCAGGGCAACCCGGTGGGCAGCAGCGCCTGCACCGCCTGCCACCGGCCCAGCGGGTTCGCGCCGGACAAGTTCACGCCGTGGTCGCAGTCCGGCCACGCCCAGATCCTGACGCAGAACCTGAACGCCGGCGACCACTACGCCGAGGCCTGCTTCGACTGCCACACGGTCGGCTTCAACACGGGGGCCACCAACAACGGCGTCGACGAGCAGGCGGCCTACCCCACCATGCTGGCCGACCTCTTCGCGGGCGGCTCGCCGGTGCCCAATCCCCTCAACTGGAAGAAGCTGGTCACCACCTACCCGGCGGTGGCCCACATGAGCAACGTGCAGTGCGAGAGCTGCCACGGCCCGAACGACGTCGACGGGCACGGCGGCGGCACCGCGGCCGAGAAGGCGCGCCGGGTGACGCTGGACGCCGGCGTCTGCGGCCGCTGCCACGGCGAGCCGGCCCGCCACGGCCGCTACCAGGAGTGGCAGGTGAGCGGCCACGCCAACTTCACGGTCGCCGTGGCCGAGGGCTTCAACGCCGCGGTGCCGCCGGCGGCGCCGACCATCCGCACCAGCTGCGCCTCCTGCCACACGGCGCAGGGCGCGCTCCTCTACTTCGCGCAGCTGCAGGGCGGCAACGCCTCGCGCACGCTCACCGCGGCCAGCGTCACGACCCTGCAGGCGACCCTGACCCCGTCGACGGTGCAGCCGCAGACCTGCGCCGTCTGCCACGACCCGCACGACCCCGGCACCAACTCGAGCATCCCCAACGACGTGCACCCGCGCATCAACGGCGACACGCCGCTCCTGCCGGGCGGCTTCGCCGCCATCGGGGTCGGCAAGGGGGCCGTCTGCATCGCCTGCCACAACTCGCGCAACGGCGAGGCGGTGGCCGGCTCCGGGATCGTCGCGCTGCACGAGGACGGCGACCCGACGTTCGGCACGCTCACCGCCTACGCGGCGCCGCATGAGGCCTGCCAGGGCGACGTGCTCATGGGGCGCAACGCCTACTACGTGCAGGGCGTCCGTTCGGCCCACTCCAACATCGCCAACACCTGCGCCGCCTGCCACATGGAGAGCGTGCCGCCGCCGCCCGGCCTCGGCTACCCGGGGCAGACCAACCACACCTTCGCGGCCAACCTGACCATCTGCTCGAAGTGCCACGGCGCCTTCGACGGCGCGGCCCTGCAGGCCTCGGTGGTGGCGGAGCTGGCGGCGCTGCAGCACGCCGTCGAGGCGGCCATCGTGAGGGTTTACCAGCCCGGCGCGACCGTGGTCTTCCTGCCGGGGCGCGTCCCGCAGGTGACCATCAACGGCGCCGCCGCGGTGAACCTCTCCACCGTCGTCCCGGCGGCGAACACGGTGAACACCGACATCCTGGCCAAGGCCAACTGGAACTACTCGCTCATCCACGACGACTTCAGCAAGGGCGTCCACAACCCGTCGTTCGCGCACGACGTGATGTTCCGGACCACCGCCAAGGTGAACGGCATCACCACGGCGCAGTGAGCCCCGCCGCCGGGTGAAGGGAGGCCCCGGTCCCCCGCGCGGGCCGGGGCCTCGCCGCGATCGGGCCAGCCCGTCAGGCCGCCTCGCCGATCGCGGGGGGCGCGGCGACCGGCCGGGGCGCCCGCTCGCGCCAGAAGCGGGCCGCGAGGGCGATGGTGACGAGCTGCACCGCCGCCACCAGCCCCACGCAGGCCGGCCAGCCGCCCAGGTGCCAGGCCAGCGCGGGGGCCACGCCGCCGGCGGCGCCGCCCAGGTAGTAGATGGAGACGTAGAGGCCGGAGGCGACCGAGCGCGCCCGCGCCGGGGCGGCGGTGCGCAGGTAGGCGGTCGAGGCCGACTGGCTCACGAAGACCGCCGTGCTGGTGGCGGCGAGCCCGGCCACCACCGCCGCCACCGAGGGGACGAGCGAGAGCGCGCCGCCGGCCAGGGCCGCGGCGAGCGCGGCGGTGAGGGCGCGGCGCGAGCCGACCCGGTCGATCCAGCGGCCGGCGAAGGGCGTGATGACCGCGCCCACCAGGTAGACCGAGAAGAGCCAGGCGAGCGTGCCGGTGCCGAGGAGGTAGGGCGGCCCGGAGAGGTGGAAGGTGACGTAGGTGAAGGTCGCGACGTGCGAGAAGAGCACGTTGAAGCCGACGGCGAAGGTGGCGAGGAGCCGCGGCTCCCGGACCACGTCGCGCAGGATGGCGCGCGCCGGGGCGAGGGCGGCCGGCGACGCCTTCGACGGGGCGCCCGCCTCGCGCGGCAGCAGGCGGGAGGCCACGGCGGCGGCGACGGCGGTGACCGCGCCGAGCACCAGGAACGAGGCGCGCCAGCCGAAGCGGTCGTCCGCCAGGCCGGAGAGGACGCGGCCCGAGAAGCCGCCGATGACGTTGCCGGTGACCAGGTACGACATGGCCCGGCCGAGGTCGTGAGCCGGCCAGCGGTCGGCGATGAAGGCCATCGTCACCGCGTAGATGCCCGGGACGACGAGCCCCTGCAGGAAGCGCCAGGCCACCAGCGAGGGGATGCCGGTGGCGGTGGCGGCGAGCAGCGTGGGCACCGGCAGGACGAGCAGGCAGGCGACCGTGACGCGCCGGTGGCCGAAGCGCCGGACGGCGAAGCCGACGAAGGGCGAGGCCAGCGCCACGGCGATGGTGGCGGCGCTCACCGTGAGGGCGGCGGCGGCCTTGGAGGCGCCGAAGACCCGCTCCAGCTCGGGCAGGATGGGCTGGGTGGCGTAGACGCCGAGGAAGGCGCAGAAGCCGGCGAGGCCGAGGGCGAAGAGGGCGGCGCGGGGCGGCGCGGCGGCGGGCTCGACGGCGGGAGCAGGGGGAAGCGGCGGCACGGCCGGAACATGCCGCCCCGGGACCTCATACGTCCAATATATCTTTGCTCTCGCATCGAGACGTTCTACATATCGTCGCCATGGAGCTCCGCCACCTGCGCTACTTCGCGGCCGTCGCCGAGGAGCTGCACTTCGGCCGGGCCGCGGCCCGGCTCGGCATCGCCCAGCCGCCGCTGAGCCAGCAGATCCGGCAGCTGGAGCGCGAGCTCGGCGTGGAGCTGCTGGCGCGGACCAACCGCCGGGTGGAGCTGACCGAGGCCGGGCGCGTCTACCTCGGCGAGGCGCGCGCCATCCTGCAGCACGTGGCGCAGGCCGGCGCGGCGGCGCTGCGGGCGGCCCGCGGCGAGACCGGCGCGCTCGCCGTCGGCGTGGTGGCGTCGGCCACCTACGGCCTCATGCCCCGGGTGTTCCGCACCTTCCGGGCGCGCCACCCCGACGTGGCGCTCACCGTCGGCGTCATGAGCACCGGCGACCAGGTGGCGGCGCTGCGGGCCGGGACGCTCCAGCTCGGCATCGCGCGCACGCCCTTCGGCGACGAGACGCTGGCCGCCGAGACGCTCTTCGAGGAGCCGGTGGTGGTGGCGCTGCCGGCCGGTCACCCGCTCGCCGCGCGCCGGTCCCTCCGGCTGCCAGCCCTGGCCGGCGCGCCCTTCGTCCTCTTCCCGCGCGACCGCCGGCCGGGCTGGTACGACTTCGTGCTCGAGCTCTGCCGGGAGGCCGGCTTCCGCCCCGGCGTGGTGCAGGACGCGGCCGACCTCGCCACCGCCATGGCCCTGGTCGCCGCCGGCATCGGCGTCACCATCGTGCCGGCCTCGGTGCAGGACCTGCGGCGCAGCGGCGTCGACTACCGGCCCGTCGCTGCCCCGGCGCCGCGCACCAAGCTCGTGGCGCTGCGCCGGCCCGGCGAGCCGCTGCCGGTCGTGGCCCGCTTCGTCGCGGTGGTGCGCGAGGTGCTGGGGCGGCGGGCCGCCGGCCCGGAGTAGCGGGCGCGCGGGCGCGGCCTCCAGGGGGCGCCCGATTCCCTGCCGGAGCCGGGCGCCGACCACCCGGGGTCGCGCGACCCCATGACAACTTCCTTTCGAAACGGTTACCTGCATTGGCACGGAGAGCGCAGGCGCAGGGTGTCCGTGAACCCCCTCCGCCCTGCCCTCGCTCTCGTCGGCGCGGCGCTGACGGTCACCCCCGCGCTCGCGGCCGAGGACGTCCCGCTCCCGTGCCGACCCACCATCGCCTGCACGGCGGAGATCGTCGCACCCGGCCGCGCGGAGGTGGAGCTCGGCTACGCGGCGCGCCGCATCGGGACCGACTTCCAGCACACGACGCCGGTCCTCCTGAAGCTGACGGTCACGGAGCGGCTGCAGCTCCAGGTCGGGACCAACGGCTGGACCTTCCAGCCGGGCACGAGCCGCTACCTCGATGACACCGTGTTCTTGGCGAAGGTCGCGCTCGTGAAGCAGTCGGAGGCGGTCCCCGCCATCTCCGCGTCCCTCGCCATGGCCACGCCCACGAGCGTCGGCACCCTCGGCTACCGACCGGGCGTCGACGCGCAGGGGATCGTCTACGCGTCGAAGGACGTCGGCCCCATCCACGGCGACCTCAACGTGGGGCTCAACGTGCTCGAGCTCGACCGCACGCCGCGCCACCAGCCGTTCGCCGCCTTCTCGGCTTCGAGCGACGTGGGCCATGGCCTCACCCCGATGGCCGAGGTCTACGGCTTCGCCGGCGCCGGCCGGGCAGCACCCCGGGACGTCGGCTTCCTCGCCGCCCTCGGCGTCGCCGTCGGCTCGTGGTGCGTGCTGGACGTCGGCGGGGACGTCGGGCTGGGGGCGCAGGACCGATCCTTCACGCTCTTCGTCGGGTTCACGGCGCTGAGCCCGCGCGCCTGGCGCACGTGAGCCCGCCGCCGGCGCGGGGCGCGGGCCGGCTTGCCCCGGCAGGGAGCGCGTGCGAGCCTCCGGGCCCGCATGCGCCCCCTGAGCCGCACCATCCGGCCCGAGCTGGTCGCCGTGGCCGCCCTCCTCGCCGCCGCCACCGCCGTCTTCTGGACGACGCGGCTCGACCTCGTGGCCGGCGACCTCTTCCGCGAGCCCTGCTGCGCCTGGCCGCTCGCCGAGCGGCAGCCCTGGAGCTTCATCTACAGGTACGGCGTGCTGGCGGGCGTGCTCCTGGCCGCCGGCGCGCTCGTGACGCTGACGCTCAGCTACTGGTACCCGGCCCGCCTCCACGCCTGGCGGCGGCCGGCCCTCTTCCTGGTGCTCGCGGCGGCGCTGGGCCCCGGGCTCGTCGTCAACGTGGCGCTCAAGGACCACTGGGGCCGGCCGCGGCCGCGCGAGGTGGTGGAGCTCGGCGGCCAGGAGCGCTACCTGCCGGTCTGGGTGAAGGGGAGCGAGCCGCAGGCCAAGTCCTTCCCCTGCGGCCACTGCTCGATGGGCTTCTACCTGTCGGTGCCGTGGCTCGTGCTGAAGCGCCGGCGCCGCCGCACCGCCCTCGCCTTCCTCGTCGCCGGGATCGCCTGGGGCGGCCTCCTCGGCGCGGCGCGGATGATGGCCGGCGGCCACTTCCTCTCCGACGTCGTCTGGGCGGGCGGCATCGTCTGGCTCGTGGCGCTCGGGCTGTACCACCTCATGGACCTCGACCGGGAGCCGGCGCCGGCCCCGGCCGTCGATCGGCGCCGCGCCCGCCTCGCCACGGCCCTCGGCGGCGGCGCGCTGGCGCTCCTCACCGTGGCGGTGCTCCTCGCCACGCCCTACGTCTCGAGGAAGACCACCGGCCTCACCGCGGCGCAGCTGGCGGCGAGCCCGGCCGCGGCGCTGGCCGTCCGGCTCGACGACGCCACCGTGACGGTCGAGGCCGGCCCGGAGCTCCAGGCCTCCTACGAGGTGCAGGCCTTCGGCTTCCCCACGAGCAAGCTCAACTTCGCCTGGCGCGAGACCGCCGACGCCGCCGTCCTCACCATCGAGCCGCTCGGCTGGTTCACCGAGCGGCGCACCGCCGTCCGGCTCCGCCTCCCGGCCGGCGGGGAGAAGCCGCTGCGCCTCGAGCTGGCGCGCGGCAAGGTCGGGCTCGACCTGCGCGGCTTCTCGCCCGCCACCCGGTTCGACGTGGCGGTGGGCGAGGGCGAGCTGCGCGTCACCGGCGGCGAGGCGCTCGAGGCGGCCGGGCGGGTCCACCTCTCGGTCGGCCGCGGGGCGGTCGTCCGGGCGCCGTAGGCGCGCCCGCCCGGCGGGCGCGACGAGGAGGAGCCGATGAAGTCCTTCCGCTGGACCCTCAACATGAACACCCCGGAGCGGGTGGCCTTCGTGAACATCACCTCCAAGGTGGAGGCGGTGCTCCGCCAGAGCGGCATCAAGGAGGGGCTCTGCCTGGTGAACGCGATGCACATCACCGCCTCCGTGTTCATCAACGACGACGAGGCCGGCCTGCACCGCGACTACGCCGCCTGGCTGGAGCGGCTCGCCCCCTTCGACGCCAGCCCGGGGACCTGGCAGCACAACCGGACCGGCGAGGACAACGCCGACGCGCACCTCAAGCGCCAGGTGATGGGGCGCGAGGTGGTGGTGGCGGTGACCGACGGGGCGCTCGACTTCGGCCCGTGGGAGCAGATCTTCTACGGCGAGTTCGACGGCCGGCGCACCAAGCGCGTGCTGGTGAAGATCATCGGCGAGTGACCCCGCGCCGCAGCGCTATGAGCCCTGGCGCGGCGCCCCGGCGCCGTCGACGAAGCGCTGCACGAAGACCAGGTCGAGCCAGCGGCCGAACTTGTGGCCGACCTCGCGGAAGTGGGCCACCCGCTCGAAGCCGAGCCGCTCGTGCAGCCGCAGCGAGCCCTCGTTGGCGGCGTCGATGGCGCCGAGGATGACGTGCTTGCCCATGGCGGCGGCGTACGGAAAGAGCGCCTCGATGAGGCGCGAGCCGACGCCGCGGCCGCGCTGGTCGGCCCGGACGTGCACGCTGTGCTCCACCGAGTAGCGGTAGCCGGCCCAGGCGCCGCGGAACTCGCCGAAGGTGGAGAAGCCGAGCACCCCGTCCGGCCCGGCGGCGACGAGCACCGGGTAGCCGCCGCCGGTGCGCGCCTGGAACCAGGCCCGGCGGTCCTCGAGCGTGCTCGGGACGAGCGAGTAGACGGCCGTCGAGGTGGCGATGACCTCGTTGTAGATCTCGAGGATGGCCGGCAGATCGCCCTCGGTGGCGGGGCGGATCTCGTAGGTGCTCATGAAGCCTCTCCGCTCGGCTCGCCGAGCGCGCGGTAGACGTCGGAGTCCGAGACGATCCCCACCAGGCGCGAGGTGGCGGCCTCGACGACGGGGACGTAGCCGTAGGGGCCGCTCCGCAGCGCCTCGGCGGCGTCGCCCACCGCCTGGTGGGCCCCCACGCGCGGGGCGGCGGCGTCGAGGACGTCGGCCACCCGCACCGTGGCCCACTCGGCCATGGGCACGTCGCGGAGCTGCGGCAGCCCCACCATGCCGAGCAGCGCGCCGCCCCCGTCGACCACCGGGAGCGCCTTGAAGTGGTGCTCCAGGAGGACGGAGCGAGAGAAGCCCTCCAGCGTCTGCTCCGGGACGGTGGTGACGAGCCGCGTGGTCATGACCTCGGCCACCGGGACGGCGCGCAGGCGGTCGCGCCAGCCGGCGCGGCGCCGGCGCTGGGAGCGCGAGTTGGACACCCCGGCGCTCACCGCGAAGGCCACCGCCGAGGCCACCAGCGACGGCACCACCAGGAAGACGTTGCCCGTCGCCTCGGCCACGAAGACCGCCGAGAAGAGGATGCCGTTGTAGGAGGCACCGGTGAAGGCGGCGATGCCGAGGAGCGTGAAGACGCCCGGGTGGCTCGGCGCCAGCACCGCGTCGAAGGCCGCCCCGACGGCCGCCCCCATGGCGGCGCTCGGCACGAAGAGGCCGCCCACGCCGCCGCAGCCGAAGGTGACGGCGGTGGCGAGCAGCTTGAGGACGAAGACGGCGAGCGCCGCCCAGAGCGCGTACTGGCCGGCGAGGAGCGCGTTCGACACCGGCAGCCCGGCGCCGAGCGTGACCGGCGCGCCGACCAGCGCCCGCGCCGCCAGGGCGATGAGCACGAGGGCGACGCCGCCGGCCGCCGCCCGCAGCACCACCGAGCCGGTGAGGGCGGCGAACCCGGCGCGCAGCCGCGCCAGCGTCCAGAGGAAGAGGTGCGAGGCCACGCCGCAGGCGAGGCCGAGGAGCACGGCCACGAGCAGGTCGCGCCCGTCGAGCGCGTAGGTGAAGGTGACCGGGAAGAGCGGCGCCGTCGAGCGGAGCCGCGAGAAGGTCCAGAAGGAGGTGGCCGACGCCACCAGCGCCGGCAGCAGCGCCTCGTGGGCCAGGTCGTGCTTGTAGGGCGACTCGACGCCCATGATGGCGCCCGAGAGCGGGGCGCGGAAGATGGCGGCGATGCCGGCGGAGCCGCCGACGAGCAGCGTCGTCTTGGTGCGCCCGGCGACGGCCGGCAGGCCGAGCCGGTTGAGGGCCGTCTGCACGAAGGAGCCGATGGTGGCGCCGAGCCACTTGCTCGCGCCCTCCATGCCGGCGCTGCCGCCGAGCCCGAGGGTGGCGAGCGAGGCGGCCAGCTTGCCGGGTGCGGTCCCGGTGGGCATCCCCTCGCCCGGCTCGTGGTAGGAGCGGACCACCTCGTCGGCCATGGCGGTGGACGGGGTGCGGAAGAGGCGCAGCAGGAGGCCGGTGAGCAGGAGGCCGAAGAAGGGCGCGACGACCTGGAGCCCCACCGAGTGGGCGGTGATGCGCCGCCAGAGGAGGTCGTTGACGGCCCAGT
Source organism: Anaeromyxobacteraceae bacterium (assembly GCA_035719085.1). GTDB lineage: Bacteria > Myxococcota > Myxococcia > Myxococcales > Anaeromyxobacteraceae > JADKCZ01. The sequence goes on along the minus strand of DASTGK010000147.1, from coordinate 10,844 downwards.
CGTAGGCGGCGATGGCCAGGCCGACGAGGGCGCCGACCGGCGCGGCCACGAAGACCATGTGGCGCCCCACGTCGAAGGTCTCGGAGAAGAGGCTGCCGGTGCTGTCGTCGCGGACGGGCTGCAGGGGTGTGGCCTCCAGGCACCTGAGTATGGGACCGGGCGGCGCAGCGTCAAGCCGGAGCCGCCGCCCCGGCGCCGCGGGCCGCTCACGCCGCCGTGCCGGGCGCCCCCGCGGCCGCCTCGACCGGCGCGACCGCGTCGGCGCGCGGCACCGTGAACCAGAAGCGGCTGCCCAGCCCCGGCGCGCTCTCGACGCCGATGCGCCCGCCGTGCGCCTGGACGATCTCGCGCGCCAGGTAGAGCCCCAGGCCGACCCCGCCCCGGGGCCCGCCGGGCACGCGGTAGAACTTCTCGAAGATGCGGTCGTGGTGCTCGGGCGCGATCCCGCCCCCGGTGTCCTTGACCTCGAACCGCACCGTCCCCTCGCCCTCGACGGCCGTGACCTCGACGCTCCCGCCGGCCGGCGTGTGGCGCAGGGCGTTCCCCACGAGGTTGGAGAGCACGAGGTCGATCCGCTCCCGGTCGACGCCGACCTCGGGGAGCTGCTCCCCGGCGACGCCGGAGAGCGCGATCCCGGCGGCGCTCGCCTCCCCGCGCCGCGCCTCGACGACCGAGGCCACGAGGTCCCGCGGCGGGACGGCGCCCCGCGACAGGACCAGCCGCCCGGACTGGATCCGCGACAGGTCGAGCAGGTCGTCGACCATCGACTGGAGCCGCTCGCAGTCCTGCCGCGCCGCCCAGACGAGGTCGGCCTGCTTCTCGGTGAGCGGGCCGACCAGCTCGTCGGCGCACAGGTGGATGGCCATGCGCAGCGAGGTGAGCGGCGTCCGGAACTCGTGCGCCACGGTGGCGACGAGGTCGTTCTTGAGCTCGTCGAAGCGCATGAGGCGGGTCACGTCCTGCAGCACCACGGTGGCGCCGGTGATGCCGCCCTCCTCCGAGTAGAGCGGGGAGGCGCGCGGCAGCAGGCTGCGCGCACCGTCGACGCCCTCCACCTTGACCGCCTCGTCGAAGCCGCGCGGCACGTACGGCCCCTTGCCAGCGAGCACGTGCGCCCGGACCTGCTCCACGGTCTCGCGCAGGGCCGGCGGCAGCGCGGCCAGCGCCGGGGCCGCGTCGGGGCCGCGGCGCAGGAGCGCCTCGGCGGCGCCGTTCAGGTTCAGGACCGCGCCGGCCGCGTCGACCACCAGCACCGGGTCGGGGAGGCTGTCGATGGCCGCCTGCGAGGCCTGCTGCGCCTGCAGCAGCTCGCCGAGCGAGCTCGAGCGGTACTGGCGCAGGTGCTCCGCCATGGTGTTGAACTCGGCGCCGAGCGCGGCGATTTCGTCCTTGCCGGCCACCGGCGCGCGGGCGTCGAGGTCGCCCTCGCCGATGCGCCGCACGCTGGCGGAGAGGGCCGCGAGGGGCCGCAGCAGCCGCGCCATGAGCCAGACCGACAGGGCCAGGCCCGCCGCGACGGCCCCGGCCACGAGCGCCACGACCAGCCCGGCGGTCCGCTCCGCCTCCCGGTGCGCCTGGTCGCTCTTGCGCTGCATCGCGTCCTGGTTGATGGCGAGGATCTCGCGCGCCGCCCCCTGCACGGCGCGGGCGGCCGGCACGAACCGGTCGAACCAGGCGTCGAGCCGCTCCCGCGCCGGCGTCGCCAGGAGATCGTCGAGCGCGCCCTGGTAGGCCACCCACCGGGCCCGGAGCAGGCGCGTCGCCTCGGCCTCGCCGCGCTCGGTGATGTTGGCCTCCTGGGCGCGCAGCTCGGCCTCGAACCGGGCGGTCGCCTCCGTCCGCGCCGCCTCGGCGCCGGGCCGGCCGGCGGCGCGCGCCATGGCGAGCTGCCCGAGGTCGCCCTCCGCGGCCAGCATCCGCTCGGCGGCGAGCACGCTGCGGTAGTTGTCGCGGAGGATGAGCTCGGGGCTGCGCCCCAGCGTGGCGATGGCGCTCAGGGCGGCCGCGACGGCGAGCGCCAGGGCGACCGCCAGCGGCGCCTGGGCCAGCAGGAGCTTCGCCCGGAGCGTCACGCGCGCGCCTCCTCCTCGAGGAAGGAGACGACGTGCACGTCCATCCCCTCGCTCTCCCGCACCAGCCGCTCGAGGACCGTGCGGCGCAGGAGGCGCCGCCACCACGGGCCGCCGTCGGTGCGGCCCACGATGACGTCGCTCACCCGGTGGGAGCGGGCGAAGGCGAGGAGCGCCTCGACCGGATCGGCGGCCTCGAGGCGGACCACCTCGGCGCCGAGCTCGCGGGCCTTGTCCAGGTTGGCGAGCAGGTGGCGCTGCGCCTCGGCGTCGATGCGGTCGGGCGCCTCGCGCGGCGTCTCGACGTAGACCACGTACCAGTCGGTGTTGAGGCGGCCGGCCATCCGCGAGCCGCGCCGCAGGAGCGCCAGCGCGCGCGGCGGGTTGGAGGACAGGCAGACCATGACGCGCCCCGCGGCGCGCTGGGAGGGGGTGCCGATGGGCGCGCGCTGGGCGGCGGTGCGGTCCAGGCTCTCGGCGACCTCGCGCAGGGAGAGCTCCCGCAGCGTGGCCAGGTTGGCGTCGCGGAAGAAGTGGTCCAGCGCCCAGGGGATCCGCTCCGGCGGGTAGATCTTGCCGGCCCGGAGCCGCTCCACCAGGTCCTCGACGGCCAGGTCCAGGTTCACCACCTGGTCGGCCTGCTCGACGAAGCCGTCCGGCACCGTCTCGCGCACCGTCACGCCGGTGTTGCGCGCGATGAGGTCGTTCAGCGACTCCAGGTGCTGCACGTTGAGCGCCCCGATGACGTTGATCCCGGCGGCCAGGAGGTCGAGCACGTCCTGCCAGCGCTTGCGGTTCCTGGAGCCGGGCACGTTGGTGTGCGGGATCTCGTCCACCACCGCCACCGCCGGCGCGCGGGCCAGGACGCCCTCGAGGTCCATCTCCTCCACCACCACGCCGCGGTACTCGAGCCGCTTTCGCGGAACGACGGGCAGATCGCGGATGAGCTCGGCCGTCTCGGCGCGGCCGTGCGTCTCGATGAAGGCCCCGACCACGTCGACGCCGCGCCGGCGCAGCGCGTGGGCCTCCTCGAGCATGCGCCAGGTCTTGCCCACGCCGGCGGCGAAGCCGATGTAGAGCTTCAGGCGGCCGCGCTTGGAGCGCTCCACCAGCTCCAGGAAGTCCTGGGCCGTGGGGCGCCTGGCCGGGCTGACGAGGGCCGCCATTCCGGGGATCCTAGCTCATGGCCCCGGCGCGGCCGCCTTGGCCGCGGCGCCGGCCGCGCCGAAGCGCCGGTCGAGGGCGAGGTTGAAGAGCAGCACGTTGACGCGCGGCTCGCCGAGCACGCCGAGGTCGCGCCCCTCCACGTACTCCTCCGCGAGGGCGCGGACCCGGTCGACCGTCACGCCGCGCGCCCGGGCGATCCGCGGCGCCTGCCAGAGCGCGGCCTGCGGGGAGAGGTGGGGGTCGAGGCCGCTGGCCGAGGCGGTCGCGAGCTCGACCGGGACCGGACCCGGGGCGTCCGGGTTGTCGCGTCGCAGCCGCTCCACCGTGGCGGCGGCCTGGTCGCGCAGCCTCTGCGAGGTGGGGCCGAGGTTGGAGCCGCCCGAGGCGAGCGGATCGTACCCCTTGTCGCCGGCGGCCGAGGGGCGCGGCTGGAGGTAGGCCGGGCTGGCGAAGGCCTGGCCGATGAGCTCCGAGCCGACCACGGCGCCGCCCGCGGCGGTGACGAAGCTCCCCTCCGCCCGCCGGTGGAAGAGGAGCTGGGCGAGGCCGGTCATGGCGAGCGGGTAGAGGAGCCCGGTGAGGACCAGCGTCGCCACCGTGGCGCGGAGCGCCGGCAGCACGTGGTCGAGGAGGCGCTCCTCGTGCGGCGGAGTGGGCTCCGCCGTCCGGGGCGGGGGCGCGGCGGGTGCGATCACGTTCATGGCGTTCCTCCCGGAGCTAGACGGCGCCGACCGCGGCCAGGGCCAGGTCGATGAGCTTGATGCCGACGAACGGGGCGACGACGCCGCCCACCCCGTAGACCAGCAGGGAGCGCCGCAGCACCGCGGCGGCGCCGAGCGGCCGGTACCTCACGCCCCGGAGCGCCAGCGGGATGAGCAGCACGATGATGACGGCGTTGAAGATGACCGCCGAGAGGATGGCGCTGTAGGGCGAGGCGAGGTGCATGACGTCGAGCGGGGCGAGCTCCGGGTGGGCCGCCACGAAGAGCGCCGGGAGGATGGCGAAGTACTTGGCCACGTCGTTGGCGATGGAGAAGGTGGTCAGCGTGCCGCGGGTCATGAGCAGCTGCTTGCCCACCTCGACCACCTCGAGCAGCTTCGTCGGGTTGGAGTCGAGGTCGACCATGTTGCCCGCCTCCTTGGCCGCCTGGGTGCCGGTGTTCATGGCGACGCCGACGTCGGCCTGGGCCAGCGCGGGCGCGTCGTTGGTGCCGTCGCCCGTCATGGCGACGAGCTTCCCCTTGGCCTGCTCCGCCTGGATGAGCTTCATCTTGGTCTCGGGCGTGGCCTCGGCCAGGAAGTCGTCCACGCCCGCCTCCCGGGCGATGGCGGCGGCGGTGCGCGGGTTGTCGCCGGTGATCATCACCGTGCGGATCCCCATGGCGCGGAAGCGGTCGAACCGCTCCTTGATGCCGCCCTTCACCACGTCCTTGAGGTGGACCAGGCCGAGGACGCGCGCGCCGTCCGACACCGCGAGCGGCGTCCCGCCCGAGTCGCCGATGCCGGCCGCCTCGTCCCCGACCCGCGCCGGCAGCGCGCCGCCGAGCGCGACCACGTGCCGCTCGATGGCGTCGACCGCGCCCTTGCGGATGACGCGCCCACCGAGGTCGCAGCCGCTCATGCGCGTCTGCGCCGAGAACGGGATGAACTGGTGCGCCGCGCCGTGCACCTCGCGCCCGCGCAGCCCGTAGCGCTCCTTCGCCAGGACGACGATGGAGCGCCCCTCGGGCGTCTCGTCGGCGAGGCTCGCGAGCTGGGCGGCGTCGGCCAGGTCCTCCACCGCGACGCCGGGAGCCGGCAGGAGCTCGGTGGCCATGCGGTTGCCGAGGGTGATGGTCCCGGTCTTGTCGAGGAGGAGCGTGTCCACGTCGCCGGCCGCCTCCACGGCGCGCCCGCTCATGGCCAGCACGTTCTTGCGCAGCAGCCGGTCCATGCCGGCGATGCCGATGGCGGAGAGGAGCCCGCCGATGGTCGTCGGGATGAGGCAGACGACCAGCGCCACGACGGCGGTGGCGGTGAGCTCGACCGCCGAGTAGCGCGCCATGGGGACGAGGGTGACGCAGGCGACCAGGAAGACGATGGTGAGCCCGACGAGGAGGATGTGCAGCGCGATCTCGTTGGGCGTCTTCTGGCGCGCCGCCCCCTCCACCAGGGCGATCATCCGGTCGAGGAAGGACTCGCCCGGGTCGACGCCGATGCGCACCACGATCCGGTCGGAGAGCACCTTGGTGCCGCCGGTGACGGCGGAGCGGTCGCCGCCGGCCTCGCGGATGACGGGGGCCGACTCGCCGGTGATGGCCGACTCGTCCACCGAGGCGATGCCCTCGACGATCTCGCCGTCGCCAGGGATCAGCTGGCCGGCCTCGACGACCACCACGTCCCCCTTGCGCAGGGAGGCCGCGTCCACCACCTCCTCGCGCCCGCCGATGAGCTTGCGCGCGCCGATCTCGCGGCGCATGCGGCGCAGCGTCTCGGCCTGCGCCTTGCCCCGCCCCTCGGCGACCGCCTCGGCGAAGTTGGCGAACACCACCGTGAACCAGAGCCAGACGCTCACGGTCAGCGTGAACCAGCCGGGCGCCGCGCCCGCCGGGTGGAGCAGCAGGTCGCGGAGCCAGAGCGCGGTGGTGAGGAGGCTCCCCACCTCGACGACGAACATGACCGGGTTCTTCGCCACGTGGCGCGGGTCGAGCTTCCGGAGGCTCTCGATCGCCGCCTGGCGGACGATGCCCGGGTCGAACAGGGACGGCTGCTTCGCATGGGGCATGGCTAGAACACCTTTCCGGCGAGCGACGCGAAGTGCTCGAGGATCGGCCCGAGCGCCAGGACCGGGAAGAAGGTCAGGGCGCCGACGATGAGGATCACCGCGATGAGCAGGACGGTGAAGGTCGGGCCGTCGGTCGGGAAGGTGCCGGGGCCGGCCGGGACGGTCTTCTTGCCGATCATCGACCCGGCGATGCCGAGCGCCGGCACGATCATGAGGAAGCGGCCGATCAGCATGTCGAGCGCGCCGGTGAGGTTCCAGAAGCGGGTGTTGCCGGAGAGGCCACCGAACGCCGAGCCGTTGTTCCCGGCCTGGCTCGAGGAGGCGTAGAGGATCTCCGACAGGCCGTGCGGCCCGCCGTTGGCGAGCGCCGAGGTGCCCTCGGGCACCACCGCCGCCCAGGCGCCGAGCGCCAGGACGACGACCGGGAAGATGAGGATGTAGAGCATGGCGAGCTTCATCTCCCGCCCCTCGATCTTCTTGCCCAGGTACTCCGGCGTCCGGCCCACCATGAGGCCGGCGATGAAGACGGTGAGCACCACCATCACCAGCATGGCGTAGAGCCCCGCGCCCACCCCGCCGAAGATCACCTCGCCGAGCTGAATGTTCACGAGGGGTACGAGCCCACCGAGCGGCGTGAAGCTGTCGTGCATGGCGTTCACGGCGCCGCAGGACGTGTCGGTGGTGACGGTGGCCCACAGCGCGCTGTTGGCGACGCCGAACCGGACCTCCTTGCCCTCCATGTTGCCAGGGCCGTGGTCGACGGCGAGGGGCGCGAGCGCCGCGGTGCGGCCCGCCTCGGCCTGGTACGTGACCGCCACGCCGCCCAGGAACAGCACCGCCATGGCCGCGAAGATGGCCCAGCCCTGGCGCGTGTCGCGCGCCATCTTCCCGTAGGTGTAGGTGAGCGCCGCCGGGATGGCGAAGATGAGCACCATCTCGAGGAAGTTGGTGAAGGGCGTCGGGTTCTCGAACGGGTGGGCGCTGTTGGCGTTGAAGAAGCCGCCGCCGTTGGTGCCGAGCTCCTTGATCACCTCCTGCGAGGCCACCGGGCCGAGCGCCACCACCTGCCTCACGCCCTCGAGCGTGGTGAGCTCGCGGTAGGCGGAGAGCGTCTGCGGCACGCCGAGCGCGACGAGCACGAGCGCGCCGGCGATCGAGATGGGCAGGAGCACGTAGACGATCGACCGGACGAGATCGACCCAGAAGTTGCCGATGGTCTTCGGGCCGCCGGGGCCCGGCCGGCGGGTGAGCCCGCGCGCCAGCGCCAGGGCGACCCCGATCCCGACCGCGGCGGAGGTGAAGTTGTGCCACGCGAGCCCCGCCATCTGCGTGAGGTAGCTCATCGTGGACTCGCCGGCGTAGTTCTGCCAGTCGGTGTTGGTGGTGAAGCTGACGGCGGTGTTCCAGGCGAGGTCGGGGGGGACCGGCCCGAGCCCCTGCGGGTTGAACGGCAGGAGGTGCTGCAGCCGCTCCATGGCGTAGGTCACGAGGACGCCGAGGAGGCTGAAGACGAGCATGGCGGCGGCGTAGGCCTTCCAGCCCTGCTCCCGGTCCGGGTCCACGCCCGAGAGCCGGTAGAGCAGCCGCTCCAGCGGCCCGAAGAGGCGCGGCCAGGGGCGCCGCTCGCCCTCGAACACGCGGAACATGTAGAGCCCGAGCGGCTTCGTGAGCGCCGCGACGACGAGGGCGAAGAGGCCGATCTGCAGCCAGCCGTTGGCGGTCATCGGCGGGCTCCTAGAACCGCTCCGGGCGGACGAGCGCGTAGCCGAGGTAGGCGGCCAGGAGCACCGACAGGACGAGGCCGATGGCGTACTCGAAGGTCATGATGGATCTCACCTCATTCACAGCCGGTCGCAGGCGCGGACGTACGCGAGGCTCACGGCGAAGAACAGGACGGTGGCGGCGACGAGCAGGAAGTCCATGAGGTCACCTGGTGTGCATGGCCGGTGCCACGGGGATCTCCGCGGATCCCACGGTCGATTCCGCCGCCCCGCGGCCGGTCGGCCCTGCCGTTCGCACTCCCCCTCCGAGCGTGGCTTTGCACGATGCGATCACGCTCGGAAGGCTCCCCGTGGAGCCTGCCCATCGAGCGCGCCCCGGCGGTGCGCGCTCGGTTCGTGACGCCCCGGGATTCGGTCCTGAATTCACGGATCGCGCGGCTCGCGTGGCCCGCAGCGAGGCGCCGCACCCGGAGATGTCGACCTCGGCGGCTCCCGGCTCGCTGGCACGGGCGGTGCTCTGCCCGAGGTGCATGACCGCCGCCGCCCTCCGCCAGCCCACGCCGTCCTTCTCCACCCGCCTCGACGCCGCGCGCGCGGCCGGGACCCTCCCGCACGACCTGACCGAGTCCGATCCCGCCCGGTGCGGGCTCGGCTGGGAGCCGCGCGAGCTCGAGCGGCTCCTCGCGGCGCGCGCCGGCGAGAACGGGCCCGCCGTCCTCGGCGAGGCCCGCGAGGCCGTGGCGAGCTACCTCGCCGGCCACGGCGTGGCCGTGCCGCCGGACCGCGTCTTCTTCGCCCCGTCGCGGAGCGCCGCGCTGCGGCTGGCGCTCGACGCGGTGGGCGGCGCCGACGGCGAGGTCCTGGTGCCCGCGCCGGCGCGCCCGCTCCCCGAGCCCGGCGAGCCCACGCCACGTCACCGCACGCCATATCGACTCGCCTTCGAGGGCGCGTGGCGGCTCGACCGCCGGTCGATCCGGCGCGCCATCGGGCCGCGCACGCGCGCCGTCGTCGTCGGCAACCCGGCGGCGCCCACCGGCGCCATGCTCGACGACCGGGAGCTCACCTTCCTCGACGAGCTGGGCGCCGCGCGCGGCCTGGCGCTCGTGGCCGACGAGGGGCTCCTCGACACCGCGGCGGAGCGCGCCGTGAGCGTCGGGCGCGCCGGCCGCGCGCTCGCCCTCCACGTCTCCGGCCTCTCCGGCGTCTGCGGCCTCGGCGGGATCGGCGGCGCCTGGATCGCGGTCGCCGGCCCGGCCGCGCTCGCCGACCGGGCGGCCTCGCGGCTGGCCCTGCGCTGCGAGGCGGCGCCGGCGGAGGTGCGCCCCGCGCTGCCCGCCCTCCCCGCGCTCCTGGCGCGGCGCGGCCCCTCCCTCGAGCGCGTGCGGGCGCGGCTCGCGAGGAACCGCGCCGCCATCGCCACCGCGTCGCTCCGCGAGGCGCCCTGGACGATGCAGTGGGGCGCCGGCGGCCACGCCGCCGTCATCCAGGTGAACCCCGTCCAGGACCTGGATGCGCTCTGCCTCGCCCTGCTCGACGAGGGCGTGGCGGTGCGGCCCGGCGCGCTCGACGGGCTGCCGCCCCACGGCCACCTCGTCGTCTCCCTGCTGCCGGAGCCGCAGGTCTTCGACGCCGGCCTGGAGCGGCTGGAGCGGGCGCTGCGCCGTGGGTGGTGAGGGCCACCCTCCACGTGGAGGCGGCTCACCGGCCGAGCCGGTCGAGCACCACCTGCAGCTCCTCCCACGTCGTCGTGCGGCCCAGGCTGAACCGCACCGCGCCCATCCCCTCGCGCGGCGCGACGCCCATGGCCGCGAGCACCGGCGAGAGCTCCACCGAGCCGGCGTGACAGGCGGAGCCGGTCGAGGCGGCGACGCCCGGCAGGCGCGCCAGGACCTCGGCGCCGACCTGCCCGACGAAGTTCACGCTCGCCGTGTTCGGCAGCCGCTCGGCGCCCGCGCCGTTCACCGTCACGCCGTCGCCGAGCCGCTCCCGGAGCGCCGCCTCGAACCGATCGCGGAGCGCCCGGACCGACGGCATCCCGACCCAGGCCGACGCCGCCTCGCACGCCGCGCCGAGCCCCACCTCGAGCAGCACGCTCTCGGTCCCGGCGCGCCGCCCCCGCTCGTGGCCGGCGCCGTGCACCAGCGGCTCGATGGCCGTGCCGCGCCGGACGTAGAGCGCGCCCACGCCCTTGGGGGCGTGGAGCTTGTGGCCGGCGACCGACAGGAGGTCCACGCCCAGGTCGTCCACGCGCGCCGGGATCTTGCCCACGCTCTGCGCCGCGTCGGTGTGCACGAGCGCCCCCGCCGCCCGCGCGATGGCCGCGATCTCGGCGATGGGCTGGACCGTGCCGACCTCGTTGTTGGCGTGCATGACGCTGACGAGGATGGTGCGCGGCGTGAGCGCCCGGCGCACGTCCTCCGGATCGACGCGGCCGCGCCGGTCGACGGGCACCACCGTCACCCTGGCGCCGAGCGCCTCGAGGAAGCGCAGCGGCTGGACGACGGCCGGGTGCTCGACGGCGCTCGTGACCACGTGGTCGCCGCGGTGGCGGTGGGCGAAGAAGACGCCCTTCAGGGCGTGGTTGTTCGCCTCGCTCCCGCCGCTCGTGAAGACGATCTCGTCCGGCTGGCACCCGAGGAGCGCGGCCACCTGCGCCCGCGCCCGCTCCACGGCCGCCTTGGCCGGCGCGCCGGCCCAGTGCTGGCTCGACGGGTTGCCGTAGTGCTCGCCGAGGAACGGGAGCATGGCCGCGACGACGGCCGGGTCGAGCGGCGTGCTGGCGTTGAAGTCGAGGTAGATCCGGGGTTCCGTCATGGCTGCCTTATAGCGAGGCGGCCGCGTCGCTGCCTCCATCGGGGGGAGTGCGCCAGGATGTCGCACCGTGGTAGCGGTGAGCGGAGCGACCGACACCGACCCCGCACCAGGCTCCCCGCGCTCGTTCGGAGCGATCGATGAGCGGAACACCGGAGACCATCCCGCCCCACTCGCTGCCGCTCGAGCGGCGGAAGTACGTCGACCGCGCCTGGCAGCTCTTCGTCGAGGACGGCGTCCACCCCGAGGGGCTCCCGGCGGAGATCGCCCGGTCGTGGGTCCGCGTCCGCGAGCAGCTCGGCGTCGATCCCAC
>DASTGK010000146.1:0-2349 GCA_035719085.1 Anaeromyxobacteraceae bacterium | reverse complement strand
GGGCCAGCCGCGCGGCGGCGTGCTGCTCCTCCGCCTCGAGCCGGGCGAACCAGCGGGCGGCGCGGGCCTTGACGCCGGCCCAGCGGATCTCGTCGGCCGAGGCCTGCGGCACGGCCGTCGGCTCGGCCTCGCGGACCGGGGCGCCGACCACGCGGGCGCCGGCGCCGCGCGAGAAGACCTCGCCGTAGCAGGAGGCGTGGGTGCGGGCGCAGAACGGGCACTGGTAGTAGCGGATCGGGCTGCCCGGCGAGGACCAGCTCGTCATGGTGACCTGGCAGTGCGTGCACTCGATCGCGGCATCCATGATGGGTGGGATGATATCGCCCATGGATGGGTGGGTCAAGAAAATGGCCGCGATCTCCGGGGGATCGGACGATCCAGGCGGGGCGGGGCACTCGGGTCGCTCGGGTCGGCGCCGGGTGGCCGGCGCACCTCCGGCGGGCGTCCGTCCACGATCGTCGCGCCCTCGGCGTTCTCGCGGCCGGCGCCCGGCCGGGCTACAGATCGACCATGCCCACCGCGGTGAACCTCGACGGAGCGATCGTCCCGCCGGCCGAGGCGCGCGTCTCGATCTTCGACCGCGGCTTCCTGCAGGGCGACAGCGTCTACGAGGTCTTGCGCACCTACGGCGGGCGGCCCTTCGAGCCGGCGCGCCACCTCGCCAGGCTGGCGCGCTCGGCCGATCGGGCCGGGCTGCCGCTCCCCTGGGACGCGGCGCGGGCGCGGCTCGAGATCGAGCGGACGCTCGAGGCGGCGCGCGGCGCGGACGCCCCGGACCCCGACGCCGCCCCCTGGAACGCGGGAGAGCGTTCGGTGCGGCTCGTCGTCACCCGCGGCGGCGGCGAGGCCTGGCCGTCGGTGGCGCCCGCCTGGCTGGTCATCGCCGAGCCGCTCCACGCGCCGCCGCTGGCCGCCTACCGCGACGGCGTGCGGCTCGAGCTCGTCGAGGTGGACCGGAGCGGCGTCGACGCGAGCGCCAAGACGGGCGCCCGGCTGTCGCACGTCCTGGCGCTGCGCGCGGCGCGCGCGGCCGGCGCCCACGAGGCGCTCTTCGCCGACGCCCACGGCCAGGTGACCGAGGGGACGAGCTCCAACCTCTTCCTGGTGCGGGACGGGCGGCTCGTCACGCCGCCGCTCGCCGCCGGGATCCTCGAGGGCGTGACGCGCGGCCTCGTCCTGGCGCTGGCGCGCCAGGAGGGAGTGCCGGCCGCGGAGGCGCCGGTGGCCGAGGCGGAGCTGGGGGCGGCCGACGAGATCTTCATCACCTCGACGGCGCGCGAGATCCTGCCGGCGACGCGGCTCGGCGAGCTCCACGTCGGCGACGGGCGCCCTGGGCCGGTGACCCGCCGGCTTCACGCCGCGTTCCGGCGGCTGGCCGACGCGGCGGCGCGAGGGTGACGGACTGGCGAGGTAGAGTCGCCTGGATGGTCGTGTCCCCCGCCCGGACGATCCTCGCGCTCGCCCTCCTCGCCGCCGCGTGCGCGGCGCAGCGAGGAGCTTCTCCAGCTCCCCCTCCGGCCGCGGAGACTGCGGCCACTTCCCCCTCTTCGCCGGGCGGGGAGATTGGCGTCACTTCACCCTCTCCCCCACCGGGGGAGAGGGCCGGGGTGAGGGGGCTGGAATCTGCCTCCGCACCTGATCCCGCGAGTCCCGAAGCGGCACCGGCACCGACCCCGACCGCGACCCCGACCGCGACCGCGACCCCGACCCCGACCCCGACCGCGACCCCGACCCCGACCCCGACCGCGACCCCGACCGCGACCCCGACCCCGACCTCGACCTCGGTCTCCTACGGCGTCACGCGAACACGACCGTCTTGTTCCCGTGCACGAGCACCCGGTCCTCGCAGTGCCAGCGCACGGCGCGCGCGAGCACGCGGCGCTCGAGGTCGCGCCCGAGCGCCTTCAGGTCGTCCACGGAGTCGCGGTGGGTCACGCGGCCGACGTCCTGCTCGATGATCGGTCCGGCGTCGAGGTCCGCCGTCACGTAGTGCGCCGTGGCGCCCACGATCTTCACTCCGCGCTCGTACGCCTGCCGGTACGGGTCCGCGCCGGCGAACGCGGGGAGGAAGGAGTGGTGGATGTTGATCATGCGGTTCGGCCAGCGCCCCACGAGCTCGGGCGAGACGATCTGCATGTAGCGCGCGAGCACGACGAGGTCGTTCCCGTCGAGCACCTTCGCCATCTCCGCCTCGGCCTCGCGGCGGCGCTCGGGCGTGTTCGGCACGTGCGCGAACCGCACACCGAACGGCTCCACGGCCGAGCGCAGGTCCGGGTGGTTCGAGACCACCGCCGTGACGTCCGCGCGCAGGTCGCCGCGCCTCCACGCCCAGAGCACCTCCAGGAGCGC
>DASTGK010000145.1:0-19655 GCA_035719085.1 Anaeromyxobacteraceae bacterium | reverse complement strand
GCCGGGATGCCGGTCGCCGGGTCGTGGAGCGGGCCGCCGAAGAAGTCCTCGATGCGCTGGCGCAGCGCCTCGCCCTCCTGGCGCGCCACCGGCTCGGGGAGGCCGCGCTCGCCCGCGCGCGCCACCGCCTCGGCCACCGCCGCCTCGACCGCCTCGCGCCAGGCCGGGCTGCCGAGGCCGGGCATCTGCGAGAGCGCATCGAGCAGCCGGCGCCTGGCGTGGCCCGGGAGCGGCGCGCCCGGGAGGAGGAGCAGCTCGGCGGCGCGGAACGGGTCCTGCGGCGCGAAGGCGAGGAGGAGCCGGAGCGGCAGCACCTGCAGGTGCGGGCGGAGCGGCGAGGCGGTGGCGAGGCCGGTGGTGGGGAGCCCCTGGCGGTGGAGGGCCGCGTCGAGCGCCGCCGGCTCGGCCGCGACGACGAAGGTGGCGTCGTCCTGGGGGACGGTGCGAGCGAAGGAGGCGGCGAGCTCGGCCGCCTCGGCCGGCGTGTCGGCCTCGAGCAGGAGGAGCGAGCCGTCGCCGACGAGCCGGGGCGCGGGGGCGCCGCGGTCGAGGAGCGCGCGCTGCAGCCGGCCGAGATCGGTCGCCTCGCCCGCGAGCGGCGCCGGGGACGGCGGGGCCTCCACCCGCGCGCCGGCGGCGGCGAGGGCGTCGAGGAGCCGCCGCAGGAGCGGGGCGAAGGCGGCGCGCGGCGCGGCGAGCCGGACGGTCACCGGGAAGGGGAGGGCGCCTTGCGCGGCGAGCGCGGCCGCGAGCTCGGCGAGGACGTCGGGGAGCCCGGGCGGCAGCGCCGCGGCGAGCTGCTCGAGCGCCGCCAGGTCGGCGAGCCGAGGGCTCCCGTCGAGGGGGCGGCCGTCCCAGCCGGCCAGCCGGAGCTCGTCGCGCAGGGCGAGGAGGTGGCGGGCGACGCCGAACGGGTCGCGGGCGCGCGAGGCCGAGTAGGAGCGCGCGCCGTCGTCGTGCCGATCGAGCCGGGAGGCGACGGCGGCCAGCCGAGCGGGCGCCTCGGCCGGCTGCGCCGGGAAGCCCAGGATGCGCCCCAGCCGCCGGGCCAGCCCGAGCGGGCCGACCTGCTCGAAGCCGGCGCGCGCCTCGCCCGGGGCGAGGAGGTGGCGCCACGACGTGCCGCCGTCGGCGGCCGAGAGGAGGAGCGTGAGCATGTCGGAGGATCCCCGGGGCGGAAGGTCGCATCATCGCCCGGACACGGACAGGGCGCGAGGCGTCGGGCGGTCCCGTGCCCATGCGACGGGTGTAGAATCGTGCCTGCTCAGGAGGTCGCCATGGCCGCGCTCGAGCTCCGCCGCATCCTCTGCCCCGTCGACTTCTCCGACGCCTCGTCCGGCGCGCTGCGCGCCGCGGCGTCGCTCGCCGCCCGGTTCGGCGGCACCGTGACGCTGCTCCACATCGACGCGGCGCGCGGCTCCTCCATCCCCGAGGCGATGCTGGAGACGCCGCCCGAGGTGGCGAACGACTTCTCCGCGCCGGCCGATCGACCGCTCCTCGAGTGGAAGGCGCTGGCCGAGCGGCTCGGCGCGCCCTCCGTCGAGCTGCGCCGCTCGGTGGGGCGGCCGGAGCAGGAGATCGTGGCGCTGGCGAAGAGGGAGCCCTTCGACCTCATCGTCCTCGGCACGCACGGGCGCGGCGGGATCAGCCACTTCGTCGTCGGCTCGGTGGCCGAGGAGGTGGTGCGCCACGCCCCCTGCCCGGTGCTCACCATCGGGGGCGAGGCGGCGAAACGGCTCGGATCCTGAGGCGAAAGCGTCCGCTTGCCTCGATCGAGCTTCCCCGCCCGGGCGGCGCCCGGGCGTGGTCGGTCGACCCGCGTACCCCCGTTGACCCCACAACGTCACCTCGCCGTCACACGGCTTCGGACTACCCTCGCGCGCGCCGAGGCGACCATGTCCACAGCACGCGAGAAGACGTTCGTCTGCACGCTCATCACCCGCACGCGCCGCTTCACGGCGCGCGTCCGCGCCTGGGACGAGGAGCAGGCCGCGCTCGACTTCCGCGAGGACCTGGAGGAGCGGGGCGTGCCCGCGCGCGGCACGATCCTCGTCTGGGATGCGTCGCGCCCGGCGCCGGCCCCGGGCTCCCGCCTGGGCTACCTGGCTGCGGAGGCGACCACCCGGCGTTAGGCCCTCGCGACGGAGGTCGCGATGCGCTTCGACGGGCGGACGGTGCTCGTGGCGGGCGGGACCGGGGCGCTCGGTCGCTCGGTCGTGCACGCCTTCCTCGCCGAGGGGGCGGTGGTGGTGGTGGCCGGGCGCCGCGAGGCGGAGCTCGGGCCGGTCGCCGCCGCGGCGGGGCCGGCGGCCGCGCGCCTCCACTTCGTCCAGGCCGACGTCTCGGAGCCGGCCGGCGCCGAGAGCGCCGTGGCGGCGGCCGCGGTCAAGGGACCGCTCCGCGCCGTGGTGAACGCCGTCGGCGGCTGGGCCGGCGGCGCGCCGGTGCAGGCCGAGGGGCCCGAGGTGCTCGGCCGGATGCTGTCGCTCAACCTCGCGCCCGGCTACCACCTGCTCCGCGCCGCGCTGCCGGTCCTCCTCGAGGGCGGCGGCGCCTTCGTGGAGGTGGTCTCGCTCGCCGCGCTCGGCCCGCAGCCCGGCCAGGCCGCCTACGCGGCGTCGAAGGCGGCGGCGCTGGCCGTGGTGCTGGCGGCGGCGGAGGAGGTGCGCGGCCGCGGCGTGCGCGTCAACGCCGTGCTCCCCGGCACCATGGACACCGAGGCGAACCGGCGTGCCATGCCGGCCGCCGACCGGGCCGGCTGGGTCTCGACCCGGGCGGTGGCGAGCGCCATCCTCTACCTCTGCTCCGACGAGGCGGCCGGCGTCACCGGCGCCGCCGTGCCGGTCACGGCTGGCGCGTCAGCGTGAGCGAGAGCGGGTCGCTCGCGCCGGAGGAGGCACACTCGCCGCCGCCCTGCCGCGTGAGCTGGATGGTCTGGCCCACCGACACCGTGGAGGGGGCGAAGAGGTAGTCCTTGGGGCCGCTCAGGTCGCTCGTGCCGCAGACGTCGCCGCCGAAGGTGGCGCCCGAGAGGCTGGCGCAGGCGGCGCGCCCCGGGGAGCAGGCGAAGAAGCCGACGGGCGCGGCCGTGAGGTGGCCGGTGGCCGGGTAGGTGAGCGCGATCCGCTCGCGGATGGTGCAGAGGCCGTCGCTCCAGCTCATGTTGCCGGCGCCTCCGGCCACCTGCAGCGTGAAGGAGCGGCCGCCGGTGATGAGGTCGGCGAGCGGGGAGGGGGCCGCCACGCCGGCGCAGCGGACGGCGGTGGCCAGGTAGGTGCCGTCCGGCGTGACGACGCCGGGCGGCGCGGGATCGCCGCCCCCACCGCAGCCCGCCGAGGCGACCACGCAGGCCGCCGCGGCGGCCATCCAGGCTCGAGCCATCGCTCCCCTCCGCGTCGTCCGGGCTCGGCGCGGCGACGTGCCGGCGCGCCCTCCCGAACCGATGGATGTTCACGCAAGGCGCGGAGCCGCCGCCTTGGCCGCGGTCAAGGCTCGCGCGCCTCGAGCCGCCCGCCGGCGATGGCGCGCACGAGGCCGGCGTGGTCGGCCTCGGTCTGGTCGGCGTAGTCGAGGGCGAACCGGGCGAGCGCGCGGTCGAGCCGCGAGCCGCGGCCGCAGTAGCCAGCGAGCATGGCGGCGTCGCCGGTGCGGGCGTGCGCCTTGGCCAGCACCTCCCCGCAGAGGGCGGCGTAGGCCTCGGCCTCCCCCTCGCCCAGGGCGCGCACGTCGAGGCTCCCCTTGTGGTCGCCCCACTGGCGCACGATGAAGTCGCGCCCGGACGCGCTCGTCCAGCCGAGGAACGGGTCGGAGACGGTCTGCGTGCGCAGCTGCCCCTCCGCCACGCGGCGGCCGTGGTGCGCCGGCTCGGGCCGGGCGCGCCGCCCCTTCAGCCAGCGGCGCCAGCAGGTGTCGTCGGCCTCCTTCACCTGGAGGAAGAGCGGGTCGCGCGGCCCGTTGCCGTAGAGCAGCGCCACGTGGTCGAGGACGCCCACGCTGCCGGTCCCGACCACCTTGAAGGCGAGGTCGCGCGGCGCGTAGGCCTCGACCACCTGCCGGCGCCCCGGGCCGAGCGAGGCGAGGTAGTCGCGCAGCGCCGCCAGCACCGGGCGCGCCTCCCGCGGCCGGAGCGGGACGAGGAGCGGCGGGCGGGCGCGGAACCGGGCGAAGCCGCCGCCGTCCGGCACGGTGTGGCGCTCCACCAGCACCTGCGGCCCGTTGCGCGCCGCCTGGCGGAAGATGGCGGCGAGCGGCCCGGCGCCGCGGCGCGGCCCGAGCTCGAGCCGCGCCAGCTCGAGCACGCGCAGGCGCGAGAAGCGGTCGAGCCCCTCGCGGTAGGCCTCGACCACGGCGCGGACCGCGGCGGCGCAGGCCGGATCCGAGAGGCCGGCGACGCGCCCCCCGACGGCGAAGCTGGTCGCGAGCCGCTTCAGGTCCCACTCGAACGGCCCGCGGCAGGTCTCGTCGAAGTCGTTCAGGTCGAAGACCAGGTGGCCGTCGGGAGCGGCGTAGGCGCCGAGGTTGAGCAGGTGGGCGTCGCCGCAGAGCTGCACCTCGAGGCCGCTCGACGGCAGCGGCCCCAGGTCCTCGGCCATGAGCGCGGCGGCGCCGCGGAAGAAGCCGAAGGGCGAGGCGGCCATCCGGCCCCAGCGGATGGGGAGGAGATCGGTCCGCCGCCCCTCGACCGCCGCGAGCAGGCGCGGGACGAGGTCGCCCTCGCGCCGCCGCAGGCTCCATCCGGCCTGCCGTCCCCGCGGCCGCCGGGCGCGCAGGGCCTTGCCGCGCGCCTTGCGCACCGGGCGCGGCGGCGGGAGAGGGGGCAGGAGGGATCGCAGGCGGGCGGACGTGCCGGGAGCCTAGCGCGGACCGGCCGTCCGCGCCGCCGCAGGTGGGGCGCGCCGTGCCGCGTCGCGCGGCGGTCAGCCCTCGTCCCGCGAGGAGAAGCGGCGCAGGAAGGCGCGCGTCCGCTCGTTCTTCGGGTTGTCGATGAGCTCGCGGGCCGGCCCCTCCTCGACCACCAGGCCGCCGTCCATGAGCATGGCGCGGTCGGCCACCTCGCGGGCGAACCCCATCTCGTGCGTCACCACCACCATCGTCATCTTCTCGGCGGCGAGCGTGCGCATCACCTTCAGGATCTCGCCGGTCAGCTCGGGGTCGAGCGCGCTCGTCGGCTCGTCGAAGAGGAGCACCTTCGGGTCGAGCGCCAGCGCCCGGGCGATGGAGACGCGCTGCTTCTGGCCGCCGGAGAGCTCGCAGGGGTAGGCGGCCGCCTTGGCGGCGAGCCCCATCTTGTCGAGGAGGCGCATCGCCACCTGCCGCGCCTCGTCCCGGCCGCGGCCGAGCACCCGCTCCTGCGCCTCGGTGACGTTGCGCAGCACCGAGAAGTGGGGGAACAGGTTGAAGTCCTGGAAGACGAGGCCGAGCTGCAGCAGGGCCGTGCGCAGCGTGGCCGGATCGGCGTAGCGCCCGCCGTCGAGGAGGCGCGTCCCGCACACCGCGATGGAGCCGCTCGTCGCCGTCTCCAGGTGGGTGATGCAGCGGAGCAGCGTCGACTTGCCCGAGCCGGAGGGGCCGATGATGGCCAGCACCTCCCCCTGGTGCACCGAGAAGGAGACGTCCTGCAGGACCGCGAGGTCGCCGAACGACTTGGAGAGGTGCTCGACGGTGACGACGTCCATGGCGCGGCTCAGTGGTAGTACTCGAGCCGCCGCTCGAGCCGCAGGAAGAGCTCGGAGACGGCCCAGTTCATCACGAAGTAGAAGGCCCCGGCCACGAAGATGGGCGTGGTGGAGAACTGGCGCGCAGAGGCGTTCTGCGCCACGCGGAAGAGCTCGGCCACGCCGATGGTCTGGGCGAGCGCCGTGTCCTTGACGAGCGTGATGACCTCGTTGGCGCTGGCCGGCAGGATGCGCTTCACCACCTGCGGCAGGACGATGCGGAAGAAGGTGTCCGCCCGGGTGAAGCCGAGCACCTTGGCCGCCTCCCACTGCCCCTTGGGGATGGCCTGGATGCCGCCGCGGTAGATCTCGGCGAAGTAGGCGGCGTAGTTGATCGAGAAGGCCACGATGACCGCGGTGAAGCGGTCGTACGAGGCGTCGAACAGGTAGTACGGGGCGAAGTAGACGAAGATGATCTGGAGGATGAGCGGCGTGCCGCGCATCACCAGGACGTAGAGGTTGACCGGCGCGCGCACCAGCCAGCTGCGCGACATCCGGCCGAGCGCGACCGGGAGCGCCAGCGGCAGCGCGAAGAGCAGGGTCAGGAAGAAGACCTCGAGGGAGACGACCGACCCCTCGAGCATCGCCCCCAGCAGCTTCGTCATGCGCCGGCGCTCCCAGGTCCCGCGGCGGGCCCTACTTCTTGCCGACGACCGAGATGTCCGAGCCGAACCACGTGGTGGTCAGCTTGGCCAGCGAGCCGTCCTTGGCCATCGCCTCGAGCGTGCGCTGCACCGCGTCGCGCAGGGCCAGGTCGCCCTTGCGGAAGCCGACGCCGAAGACCTCGGGGGCGAGCGTCTCCTTGAGGATGGCGTAGGCCTTGCCCGAGCGCTTGATGTTGTCCTCGGCGACGATGAGGTCCATCACCACGGCGTCGACGCCGCGGGCCTCGAGGTCCATGAGGGCGGTGAGGTTGTCCTTGAACTCCACCACCTCCTTGAGCGAGGCGCGGAAGGCCTTGGAGGCCTCGAGGGCGCCGGCCGCGGAGGAGCCGGCCTGCAGGCCGACCTTCTTGCCGGAGAGGCTGGCGAGCGTGGCGTAGCCCGCGCCCTTCTTCACCACCACCACCTGGGCGTTGCGCAGGTAGGGCTTCGTGAAGCTCATGGCCTGCTCGCGCTCCGGCGTGATGGTGAAGCCGTTCCAGATGCAGTCGATCTTGCCGGTGTCGAGCTCCTGCTCCTTGGCGTTCCAGTCGATGGCCTGCGGGACGAGCTGGACGCCGAGCCGCTTCGCCACCTCGCGGGCCAGGTCGATGTCGTAGCCGACGATCTGGTTGTCCTCGTTGCGGAAGCCCATGGGCGGGAAGGAGTCGTCCAGGCCGAGGACCAGCGTGCCCTTCTGCTTCACCTTGTCGAAGGAGGCGTCGGCGGCCTGGGCGGTCGAGTGGAACGCCGCGAGGCAGAGCGCGGCCAGGAGGATCCTCTTCATCGTTCGGCTCCTTGGGCTGTCGTCGGGTGTCGGCCGGGTGGGCGCGTGTGCGCGGCGCCCGGGCCTTGCGGGCGCGGAACTTGGCACGCGCGCCCGCAGGGGGCAAGGGGGAGGCGGCGGCCGTTCGGCCCCGGGCTCGGGCCCCGCGGACCGGGATGGCGCGCCGCATCAGCGTGGTGCACCAACCGTCTCGGATCGTGCGCGCACCCTGCGCCGCCCCGGTGCGTGATAAGTTGGGTGCCATCATGTCCCTCTCCGACACCGTGGCCTCGAACATCAAGCTCCTCCGGGAGCAGCGGAACCTCTCCCAGCAGGCGCTCGCCCGGAAGGCGCGCATCTCCGTCTCCTACGTCTCGATGCTGGAGCGCGGCGCGCGGACCCCGCCCCTCGACACGGTCGAGGTGCTCGCCAAGGCCCTCGGCGTGGCGCCGCTCGACCTGTGCCAGGAGGCGAAGGCCTCCCGGCGCGCGAAGAAGTAGGCGGCCGGGGCGCGGCCTGCTCGCGTCGAGCCGGGCGGCGGGACGCTCAGTCCCCGCTCGCCGTGGTGAGCTCCGCCAGCAGGCCGCCTACGTCAGCGACTGCCCGGTGGTGGCCGGCACGAGCTTCCCGTACTTCACGCCCTTGGTGGAGACGAGCCCCTCGCCCATGCGGATGACGTCGCGGGCGCGGCCGCGCAGCACCAGCACCTCCAGGCAGTTGTGCTCGTCCATGTGGACGTGGAGCGCCGAGACCACCGCCTTGTGGTTCTCGTGCTGGATGTGCGCCAGCTTCTGCGCCAGGCTCGCCGAGTCGTGGTCGTAGACCAGCGTGGCCACCGCCACCCGCTCCTCGCCGCCGCTCGACTCCGACCACTCCCGCTGCACCAGCGCGTCGCGGATGAGGTCCCGGATCGCCTCGGAGCGGTTGACGTAGCCCTTCTGCTCGATGAGCCGGTCGAACTGCTTCAGCAGCTCGGCCTCCAGCGAGACCCCGATGCGCTCGATCATGCTGCCTCCGTGGTGGCGGACGTGGGCGCGGCCCGGGGCCGCGGCGGTTCACTCGGCGTCGTGGACGTGGAAGTGGGCGTGCTGCCCGGCGCCGTGGCGGTGCGGGTGGAGGTGGGCCAGCCCGCTCGCCACGAGGAGCGGGCCGTTCTTCACGATGGCCGCGGCGGGGCCGTCGAAGAGGGCGCCGGGCCGGCCCGGCGCGAGCAGGATGGCGCGCGTCCCCAGCTCCTCGGCCACCGACAGGTTGTGGGTCGAGGTGACGACCGTCAGGTCGGGGCGCGACAGGAGGAAGTCGACGAGGCGCGCGCCGGCGGCCGGGTCCAGGTTGGCGGTCGGCTCGTCGAGGAGCAGCACCTTCGGGTCGCAGGCGAGGAGCGCCGCCAGCGCCACCCGCTTCTTCTCGCCGCCGGAGAGCTCGAAGGGTGGCCGGTCGAGGAACGGCTCGACCTGGAACGTCCTCGCCCAGCGCTCGACGCGCTCGTCCACGCCGCCGAGGCCGAGCTGGCGCGGGCCGAAGGCGATCTCGTCGGCCACGGTCGGGTTGAAGAGCATGGCGTCGACGTTCTGGAAGAGGAGCCCCACCTCGCCGCGGAAGCGGCGGCGGAAGGCCGGCTCGTCGAGCCCCGCGGCCGTCAGCGCGACGCCCTGGTAGGCGATCCGCCCGGCGTCCGGGAAGGCGAGGCCGTCGAGGAGCTTCAGGAGCGTGGTCTTGCCGGAGCCGTTGACGCCGAGGAGCACCAGCCGCTCGCCCGCCGCCACCGAGAAGCCGAGGTCGCGCAGCACGGCGCGCCCGCCCAGCCCGTGGCCCACGCCCTCGACGGTGAAGACCATCAGAACCCCCTCGCGCGCATGGCGTCGGAGATGTCGCGGGCGTTGCGCGCCGCCAGCGTGAAGAGCACCGCCGTGATGCCGCCGGCGTTCCGCACCACGTCGAGGGCGCCGGGCCGGCGCGGCAGGCGGCTGCGCAGCCCCTCGCGCGACTCGGTGGCCACGAGCCGCAGCGCGTGGATCTGGGCCAGCGTCACCACGAGGAGCCGGGAGAGCGTCGGGTACGGCGCGAGGGCGCGCAGGAGGTCGACGCGGTCGAGGACGGAGAAGGTGGCGAGGCCGATCACGCCGGTGCGCAGGGCGAGGGCGAGGTAGGGCTCCGGCGGCGGCCAGGCGCCCGCCGTGAGCCGGAGGAAGCCGAGCGAGACGAGCGAGAGCCCGAGCGTCACCGGTCCCACCGCGCGGGCGGTGCGCCACAGGTTCCGGGCCAGCCCGCGCCGGAAGAGGAGGAGCGCGAGGAGCGCCACGCCCGCGAGCAGGCGCGCGTCGCGCAGCGCCGACACGGCGAAGACGCCGGCCAGCCAGGCGGCGAGGAGGCGGCGCCCGGCGCCCGGCTCAGCCCTCGACGCCACGCAGGCGGGCCCTCCGGACCAGCGACAGCGCGAAGACGGTGTAGAGCCCCTCCACCACGCCCGCGACCGCGAGGCTCGGCAGCATCATGGCCGCGAGCGTGACGGCCGGCGGCATGGGGAAGTAGCCCGGGTCGAGCCGGTGCTGCAGCGCGAGCGCCCCCACCACCGCCAGCGTCGCCGCCTGCGTCGAGACCCAGCCGGCGGCGAAGAGGGCCGCGCGCTCGGAGAGGGGGCGCAGCGCCCGCCAGGCGAGCCACCCGCAGAGCGGCCCGAGGAGCCCCATGGCGAGCGCGTTCACCCCGAGCACCGTGACGCCGCCCGCGCCGAAGAAGAGCGCCTGGACGGCGAGCACGAGCGACTCGCACAGGAAGGCGAGCAGCGGGTGGTAGAGGAGCGCGAGCAGCATCACGCCGACGAGGTGCGTCGAGGTGCCGCCCGGCACCGGGATCATGATGGTCTGGACCACGAAGGCGAGCGCCGTGAGCGTGCCGATGATCGGCAGCGACTCGACCGCGGCGCGCCCCAGGTGGCGCCGGGCCGCCCAGGTCCAGAGCGGCGCGCAGGCCGCCCAGGCGGGGAGGCTGAGCTGCGGGGAGATGAAGCCGTCGGGGACGTGCATGGCTAGAGCCGGGTGGACCAGCCGAGCGTGAGCGAGGCCCGGAAGACCTCGAGCCCCTCGGAGCCCTGCTGGGCGGCCGCCTCGTTGAGCGACCTCGCGACGGCGCGCTTCACGCCGGCGCCGACGGAGAGGCTGCCGAGCGTGAGGCGCGCGCCGAGCTGGCCGTAGAGGACGGTGCCGCCGGAGGCCTGGAGCGGCGCGCCGTCCCTGGTGTCGCGCCGCAGGGAGAGGAGCGTCAGCTCGGGCACCAGGTCGACGCGGCTCGCGGCGGAGGCCCAGACCCGGTAGACGAGCGCGGAGTTCACGCGGGCCTCGCCGCCGAACCGGTAGCGGTAGCCGGCCTCGGCGTACCGCTGCTCGAAGAAGCGCTGGGCGCTCAGCTCGCCGAGCGCGGTGAGGGCGGTGGAGAGCTGCTTGAGGAGCGTGAGCCCCGCGGCAGGGCTCGGCCCGCGGAAGCCGGTCTGCATGTCCGGGGCGTAGGAGGCGCCGGCGGCGTCGCGGTGGTCGGTGGCGCCCACCGGGAGCGTGCAGGAGGCCCAGAGGCCGAAGTGCCAGTCGGCCAGGTCGTCGAGGCTCTCCTTCTCGGGCACCAGCCTCAGGCCGCCGTCCCACTTGAGCGAGGCGGCCAGCATCAGGTTGGTGTCGCCCAGGCCCGAGTTGGTGCCGAGGCCGTCCTGCGACTTCCAGCTGTAGGGCTGGAAGACGAAGGCCGAGAGCCAGGGGCGAACGCCGAAGCCGGCCGCCACGGTGTTGAAGGAGGAGAAGGTCTTCGGGTCGGCGAAGCCCTGGCGCCGATCGAAGCGGGCGTACTCGGTCTTCACGAGCGCGAAGACGGTCCCCTCGCCGAGCGGCAGCGGCGAGGTGGTCTCGAGGGCCGCCCCGGGCCCCTCGGCGCCGATGGCCGAGACGGCGGCCGAGCCGTGGTGGGCCCAGGCCGGCGCGGCGGCGAGCGCCGCGGTGAGCACGGTGGCGACCGCGGCGAGGCGCGCCGGGCGGAGGATCACGGCGCGGCGCCCTTGCGCCGGTAGGCGAGCCAGAGCGCGCCGAAGACCGCGCCGATGACGGCGATCCCGACGAGCGGCCGGAGCACGAACGCCGCGCCGGAGGCCGGCCCCGCGTCGGGAGCGGCGGCGCCCGCCGCGTCGACCAGCAGGTCGAGGCCGTGGCCCGTGTCGTCGATCACCTTGACGCGCCACGCCCCCGGCGCGTCGGGCACGAAGGCCAGCCAGCCACTCCGGTCGGTGCGGCCCTTCTGGTAGGGGATCTTCGGATCGGCCGGGGCGTAGACCTCGTAGGCGGCGTAGGCCAGCACCTCGCCGTCGGCGAAGTAGGCCCGCACGGCGACCGCCTTGCCGCGCGCGATCTCGTGGAGCGTCTCGTGGGCGGAGGCCGGCGCGGCGAGCACCAGGGCCAGCGCCGCCACGGAGGACCGGAGCGCGCCCCAGCTCACCGCGCCACCTCGAAGGTGAGCGACGCCTCCAGCACGACGGCGTCGGCCTCCGGCGTGGCGACCTTGCGGCGGAGCGTGGCGCTCACGACCTCGACGCTGCTCGTGCGGAGCTTCACCCGCACCTCGCCGGCGCTGTCGGTCTCGCCGAGCGGCTTGTGGTCGATGGCCACCACGGCGCCGGCGACCGGCTTGCCGCCGGAGAGGACGCGGAGGGTGACCTTGTCCCCCTCGTGCGCCTTCGAGAGGTCGCTCACCGCGGCGAGCTCCAGCTCGTCGCCGAGCACGCTCGCGGCGGCCGCCGGGGAGCGCGCGTCCACCCACTTGGCGAACTGGCGCGAGGCCCAGGCCTTGACCGGCTGCGCCACCTGGTTCTTCGGCCGGTTGACCTCGCCGTCGGGCGTGAGCGTCCAGAAGCCGCCGTCCAGGAAGGCCGAGGCGGCGTCGCAGCGGCCGGCGAAGCGGGCCTCCCTGGCCGAGAAGGTGGCGCCGGGGAGGAGGTCGCGGGCGGCCCCCTGGTCGAGGCAGCGCGCCGCCTTCACCTTGGCCTGCTCGAGGGCGAGCAGCTCGCCGCCGCGGTGGCCGTAGCGGAGCGTGAAGCCGGCCCCCTCGCGCTCGAGCCAGAGGTCGTGGGCGGCGGCGATCGCCGGCGCCGCGGCGAGGGCGAGCGCGGCCAGGGTTGCCGAGGTGGAGCGCATTCCGGGGTCCCGCGGGCGACGCCGCGTAGCACGAAGGGAACGCGAGTGTTACCGAATCCGGTGCGCGGGGTCAACGAGCAGGCCCCGTGCTGCACCGGGGCGGCGCGGGCCGCGAAGCCGCGCCGCCCTGGCCTGGTCCCCCCCCTCCCTCACCAGCGCTTCGAGCGCCGCCGCTTGGTGCCGGCCGACGAGCGCTTCCCGGGCTCGCGCGGCGTCGCGGACCGGCCGGAGCGCCCCGGGCCGGCGGCCTGCCCGTCCCCGCCGCCCGAGCCGGCGCCGAACGAGTCGGCCATCGCATCCTGCGCCTCGGTGCGGAAGGTCTTCCCTATGCTCCGCAGCGTCGCCTCGGCCGCGCCGTCGAGCTCGGTCGAGGCGCCGCGCCGGAGGCCGGCCTGCATGCTCTTCCGGTAGCCGGCGCTCACGCGGAAGGCCGTCTCGTCGCGCATCGTCGCGCCCAGCTCGCGCGCCGCCGTGGCCTCGGCGGCGTGCCCGCGCTCGTCGAGCACCCGGGCGCTCTGGTAGAGGCGGGTGACGGCGCCCTGGTGGTCGCCGCGCCGCGCCAGCTCCTCGGCGTCGAGCTGGGCCCGCAGGAGCTCGGCCTGGGCCACGATCCGGTCGAGGGCGGCATCGGCCGGGCGGGCGAAGGGCGGCTCGACGCGGTCCACCGAGACCGCGTGGACGGACGTCTTCGGCACCAGCGCGCCGCCCTCCACAGCGCCACCAGGCAGGCCCGGCCGCGTGCTCCGGGCCGCCCGGCGGCGCGGTCACCCCGTCACAGCGCGCAGAAGTTGCCCTTGACGCGGTAGACGGCGTCGAGCGACTCGTCGGTGACGACGAGCACCGGGTTGGCGGCGTCGGTCAGGTCCCAGTCCATGCCGTAGGGGTTGCCGAGGCCGACCACCAGCTGCTGCGCGGTGGCGCTGGCGCAGTCGTTGCCGGTGCAGGCCGGGTCCAGGACGAGGACGGCGCCGGTGTCGCGGGCCGCCACCACCAGCTTCGGCGTGGCGCACGGGGTGACGAGGACCTTGCGCATGCCGACGAGCAGCCCGCCGGCGGCGAGCCGGGTGACGGTGGGCGCGGCGGTGCCGGTCTGCCGCCAGACCTCGTCGCGGTTGGCGAGGATGAGCTGGTCGACGCCGCCGGAGGCGAAGCCGGTCACACCCCAGGTGCCGCCGCCCGGCGCGCCGTTGAACGAGGCCCGCGTCGCGGTGGTGGCCGGGATGGACGCGAGCGAGAGGAGCTCGTCGTTGCGCGAGTCGCCGACGTAGAAGGCGGTGCCGCCCGCGGCCGGCGTCACCTTGGAGAGCCCCTGGAGGCGCAGGTCGCTCGTGGAGGTCGTGTCGAAGGCCACCGACTGGACGCCGGCCGTGGAGACCTTCACCAGGACCGGGCCGCCGGTGGTGGCGAGCAGCTCGGTGCCGGTCCAGAGGACGTCCTGGGCGCCGGCCAGGTAGCCGCGCTGCGCCACGATCGAGGCGGCGCCGGTGGCGGCGAGGCGCGTCAGGCGCGGGGGCACGGTGGCGTCGCCGCCCTCCATGACGAAGAGGTCGCCGCCCTGGCCGACCGCCACGCCGCGCGGCGAGACCAGGAAGCCGGACGGGCCCGCAGCCACGGTGGTGATGGTGAAGCCGGCCTGGGGCAGCACGGCGCCCACGGTCGGGTCGGCGGTCACCACCACCTCGGCGACGCCGCTCTGCTTGGTGCCGTTCGAGACCGTGAGGTCCACGACGTAGGCGCCGGCGACGTCGGCGACGAAGCTGGGCCGGACGACCCGGGCGTCGTTGAGCTTGGCGGCGCTGCCGGGCGGCAGGCTGCGGAAGGACCAGGCGAAGGCGAGCGGCAGGCTGGCCGGGTCGGCGCTGGCGCTGCCGTCGAGCTGGACGAGCTGGCCGACCGGGACGCGCCTGGCGGCGCCGGCGTCGGCGGTGGGCGCCTTCAGCTCGGTGGCGCAGGCGGAGAGGAGGACGGCGGCTGCGACGAGGACGTTGCGCATGGCGTACCTTTCGCCCGGCTACTGGCCGAGGCCGATCTCGACGACGAGGGTGTGGAGGAGGCGGTAGTCGTGCTCGAAGACGAGCGTCTCGCCGCGGTAGCCGGCGGCGACCCGGCCGCCGGCGAGGAGCCAGCTCGCCATGAGGGCGTAGGAGGCGTCGGCCTTCAGCTTGCCGTACACCGAGGCCGCCCCCGGCGCGCCGGCGCCCACGGCCCAGCCGTAGAAGCCCTCGAGCCGCGCGTCGACGGCCGAGGAGAGCGGACGGACGAGCCGGAAGCCGGCGCCGAGCGGGATGGCGCCGACCGCGGCCACCGGGTCGTCGAACCGGACCCAGCCGCCGCCCACCAGGAGCGAGAGGCCGAGCCCGGCGTCGGAGGCGCGCGGCAGGAGGTCGAAGCCGTAGGTGAGCCGGGCGGTCCAGCGGCTCTCGTCCACCGTGCGGCGCGGGCCGGCGCCGGTGGCGGGATCGACGCCGCCGAGGGCGTAGGTGCGCCGGTAGCGGTCGCCCTCGAGCTCGAGCCGGAGCGCGTGGCGCGCCGCCGGGCTCCACTCGCCGGTGAGGCCGCCGGTGAAGTCGGGGTTGGCGGTGTCGGTGCCCGACTCGGTCCAGTGGCCGGTGCCGAGGCGCGCGCCCACCGCCCACGACGGAGCGTCCTGGAGCCCCTTGGGCGGGGGCGGCAGCGGCACGTCGGCCGGGTGCGCTGGGGTGGCGAGGCACAGCAGCAGCGTGGCTGCGGCGCCGAGAACGGCTCGCATGAGTCCTCCTCCGCGGGTGCGGGGTGCAGATCCTGATCGCCGGTTCGACCCTCGCGGGGTGAGCGCGGCCACGCGGAAAGGACGGAGCGTGCGATGGGACGCTCCGTACTCAGGGGTGGCCGCGCCAGGAGGTCGCGCCGGACCCTGGCGATGTGCGAGCGGGTGCGCGATCAGCGGCGGCGCGCCGGCGCTGCCGCCGCCCCGCTGGCCAGCTCGCGGGCCACGTCGACGAAGGCGCGCAGCGCCGGCGACACCTGCGACCGGCTCGGGAAGTAGAGGAAGAAGCCCGGGACCGAGGCCGCGTAGGGCTCGAGCACGAGCTCGAGGCGGCCGGCCTTCAGCTCGGCGGCGATCTGGGGCTCGTAGGCGTAGACGAGCCCCACGCCGGCCACCCCCAGCCGGTGGATGAGGCCGGCGTCGTTGGTCGTCACCCGGCCGCGCACCGGCACGCGCCAGGTGCGCTTGCCGCGCTCCAGCTCCCAGGCGTAGGTGGCCGCGTCGGTCTCGGAGCGGATGCCGATGCAGTCGTGCTGGAGCAGGTCCTCCGGCCTGACCGGCGCGCCGGCGCGGGCCAGGTAGGAGGGCGCCGCGGCGACGACGAAGCGGCCCGGGGGCGTGAGGCGGATCTGGACCATGTCCCGCTCGATCGCCTCGGAGAGCCGGATGCCGGCGTCGAGCCCCTCGGCGACGACGTTGACGAACCGGTTCTCGACCCGGACCTCCACGGCGACGCGCGGGTGGCGCTCGACGAAGCGCGGGATGAGCCGCTCCAGGATGAGCGGCACGGCCACCGTCGGCACCGAGAGCCGGAGGCGGCCGGTGATCTCGCCGGGCTTCGCCGACACCGTCGCCAGCGCCTCGAGCGCCTGGCTCACGGCGGCCCCCGAGGTCTCGAGGAGCCGCTGCCCCGCGTCGGTGAGCGCCACGGTGCGCGACGTCCGGGTGAGGAGCGCCACGCCGAGCCGCGCCTCGAGCTGGCGCACCGACTGGGAGAGCGCCGAGGTGGAGACGCCCAGGTGGCGCGCCGCTGCCGCGAAGCTCCGGTGGCGGGCCACGGCCAGGAACGAGTTGAGGGCGTTGAGCGGGGTGAAGGCCATGCCGCCGACTCTACCGGAGGGCCGCGCCGGCTCAGCGCCCGGTGAGCGCCGCCAGGTGCGCCGGGTAGCGGTCGCCGGTGACCTGGATGCGGGCGAGCGCCTGGCCGATGCGCGCCAGGTCGTCGGCCGAGAGCGCGACCGCGGCGCCACCCAGGTTCTCCTCGAGCCGGTGCGCCTTGGTGGTGCCGGGGATGGGCACGATCCAGGGCTTCTGGGCGAGCAGCCATGCGAGCGCGATCTGCGCCTTGGTCGCCCCCTCGGCGGCGGCGATGGCGCCGAGCGCGTCGACGAGCGCCTGGTTCGCCTGGCGCGCCTCCGGCGTGAAGCGCGGGACGATGCTGCGGAAGTCGTCCTTGGCGAAGGTGGTCTTCTCGTCGATGGCGCCGGTGAGGAAGCCCTTGCCGAGCGGGCTGAAGGGGACGAAGCCGATGCCGAGCGCCTCGAGCGTCGGCAGGATCTCCTTCTCCGGCTCGCGCCACCAGAGCGAGTACTCGCTCTGCAGCGCCGTGACGGGCTGGACGGCGTGGGCGCGCCGGATGGTGGCGGCGCCCGCCTCCGAGAGGCCGAAGTGGCGCACCTTGCCCTCGCGGATCAGCTCCTTCACCGCGCCCGCCACCTCCTCGATGGGGACGTTCGGGTCGACGCGGTGCTGGTAGAAGAGGTCGATCCGGTCGGTCCGGAGCCGCAGCAGCGACGCCTCGGCCACCGCCCGGATCCGCTCCGGCCGGCTGTCGAGCCCCGCCCGCGAGCTGCCGTCCTTGAAGCCGAACTTGGTGGCGATGACGACGCGGTCGCGGACGGGCGAGAGCGCCTCGCCCACCAGCTCCTCGTTGGCGAACGGGCCGTAGCACTCGGCGGTGTCGAAGAAGGTGACGCCCAGCTCCACGGCGCGGCGGATGAGCGCCACGCCCTCCCTCCGCTCCGCCGGCGGGCCGAGCCCGAAGCTCAACCCCATGCACCCGAAGCCCAGCGCCGAGACCTCCAGCCCCTGCCGACCCAGCGTCCTCTTCTCCATGACCTGCCTCGCTCTCTCTCGCCCGGGCCCGCCGGGGCCCGTGACGCCGCTCGATGTACGCCGGCGCCGCGGGGCGCGAAACGGGCCGGCTGCGGATGGCCCGTGCAGGAAAGCTTAACGGTCCCCCGCGGGACCGGCGTGAAGATTTCCCGGACGGCCCATCCGCGATCCGGCGGTTTCGCGGGGCCGCGCGCGCGCGTAGGTTCCGCGGCAACCCGAACCCCGAGGAAGGCAAATGTACGACGCCAAGGCCTATTCGGTCGCCAGCGCGACCTCCCGCTTCGCGCGGACCACCATCCAGCGCCGCGACCCCACCCCCACCGACGTGCAGATCGAGATCCTCTACTGCGGCATCTGCCACTCCGACCTCCACCAGGCGCGCAACGAGTGGAGCGGCATGCCCACCGTCTACCCGTGCGTCCCCGGCCACGAGATCGTCGGCCGCGTCACCCGGGTCGGCTCGGCCGTGACCCGGTTCAAGGCGGGCGACCTCGCCGGCGTCGGCTGCCTGGTCGACTCCGACGGCACCTGCCCCGAGTGCGCCTCGCACCACGAGCAGTTCTGCCCGAACGCCGTCTTCACCTACAACGCGCCGGACGAGCACACCGGCAAGGTGACCTACGGCGGCTACTCCGACAGCGTCGTGGTCGACGAGCGGTTCGCGCTGCGCGTCCCGGCCAACCTCGACCTGGCCGGCGTCGCGCCGCTCCTCTGCGCCGGCATCACCACCTGGTCGCCGCTGCGCCGCCAGGGCGTGGGGAAGGGCAAGAAGGTCGGCGTGGTCGGCCTCGGCGGCCTCGGCCACATGGGCGTGAAGCTGGCGCGCGCCCTCGGCGCCCACGTGGTGGTCTTCACCACGTCGCCCGGCAAGATCGAGGACGCGCTGCGGCTCGGCGCGCACGAGGTGGTCATCTCGAAGGACGCCGCCCAGATGCAGAGGCACGCCGGCAGCTTCGACATGATCCTCGACACCGTCTCGGCGGTGCACGATCTCCACCCGTACTTCGCCCTCCTGAAGCGCGAGGGGAACATGACGCTGGTCGGCGCCCCCGACCAGCCGCATGCCGTCTCGGCGTTCGGGCTCATCTTCGGGAACAAGAGCCTCTCCGGCTCGCTCATCGGCGGCATCAAGGCGACGCAGGAGCTGCTCGACTTCTGCGGCGAGCACGGCATCACCGCCGACGTCGAGGTCATCCCGGTGGAGAAGATCGACGAGGCCTACGAGCGGCTGCTCAAGTCGGACGTGAAGTACCGCTTCTCGATCGACATGAGCTCGCTGAAGTAGGCCTGATTCCCCTGCCTCTCCCCCACCGGGGGAGAGGCAGGGTGAGGGGGCCGCCTCGGGTCGAACGCCTACGTCCTCCCCATCCCCTCCCTGATCGACAGCGCCGCGGCCCGCCGCGCCGGGATCACGGTGGCGATCACCGTCCCGACCGCGCCGAGGGCGAGCCACGCGCCCGCGGCGGCCGGCGAGAGGACGAGCGGCAGCGGCGCCAGGAAGCCGAGGCTCCCGACGATCCGGTCGACGAGGAGCGTGAGCGGCACCGAGAGGATGACGCCCGCGACGTAGGCGAGGCCGGCGATGGCGAGCGCCTCGGCGAGGAGGAGCCGCGCCAGCCGCGCCGGCGTCGCGCCGAGCGTCTTCATGACCGCCAGCTCGCGGGTGCGCTCGACGACGCTCACGCTCAGGGTGGAGACGAGGCCGAGGAGCCCCACCAGGCCGAGGATCCCGGCCATGGCCTCGAGCATCCGCACCAGCACGAGGACGTGGTCGCCCATGGCGGTGCGCAGCTCGGCGAGCGGCATCACCGACTGCACCGACGCCCCGGCCTCGCCGAGCGCCCCCTCGATGGCCTGGATGGCGGATGCCTGGGCCGCCGGCGTCGTCGCACCGGTGGTGACGCGCAGGAGCCGGCCGCCGGCGGTCGCGCCGGTGGCGGCGTCGAAGGAGGCGTCGGCGGCATAGACCACGCCGGCGGCGCCGATCTCCTCCACGATCCCGACGACGTGCCACGACGTCGGCCGCCCCCCGATCGAGACGGTGACCGGATCGCCCACCTGTCTTCCCGAGGCCCGCGCCGCGGCGTGGTTGAGCACCAGCGCGTCGGTGCCGCGATCCTCTGGGCGCAGCCAGCGGCCGGCGCGCAGCGGGAAGTGGACGAGGCCGGTCTCGGGCGGGATCCCCATGGCGAAGAGGGAGCCGTGGCCCCGGTCCGGGTAGACGTGAGACACGTCGAGCTCGCCGGGGCGGGAGAAGGCGGCCGGCGCGTAGCCCCACAGCTCGGCGCCGCGCAGGCCGGGCAGGCGCGAGAGCCGCTCGCCCACGGCGCGAGGCGCGGGCTCGTTCAAGACCACCTCCACGTCGTAGCGGCGCGTCGCGTAGACCTTGGCGACGTTGGCCGCCCAGCCGCGCTCGACCTGGATGGCGGTCATGGCCATGGCGCCGCCGGCCGCGAGGAGACCGAGCGAGAGCGCCAGCCGGCCCGGACGGCGCAGGGCGTT
>DASTGK010000144.1:0-16663 GCA_035719085.1 Anaeromyxobacteraceae bacterium | reverse complement strand
GACGGGCGCTACCCCTCGCTCGTCACCAGGAAGAGCGGCTTCATCTCGAAGCTGCGGAAGTGGGGCCGGTACCGCTCGGTGCTGTAGTGCTCCTTCACGTTGACCACCTTCTTGGAGGCGGTCACCACCTCGATGGGCACGTTGTCGTAGCGGCCGCCCTTCAGCACCACGAGCCGCCCGTGGATCCCGTTCAGCACCAGGTCGAGCGCCAGGTTGCCGTAGGCCATGGGCACGATCGAGTCGATGGCGTCCGGGTCGCCGCCGCGCACCAGGTAGCCGAGCTTCTGGTTGATGACCTCGATCTTCTTGCCGTGGTTGAACCGCGCCGAGAGGTCGGTCAGGTGGGCCGAGACCACGTCGGCGATGCCGCCCAGCTTGGCGTGGCCGTAGGCGTCCTTGGCGTCCGAGGCGAAGACCATCTCGCCGCCGGCGAACATGGCCCCCTCGGAGACGAGCAGCACCGAGTACTTCGACGGGTTGCGGTTGCGGTCCTCCACCAGCAGCTGCGTCAGCAGCTCCATGTCGAACTGGTGCTCGGGGATGACGCAGCGGTTGGCGGCGCCGGCCATGGTGGGCAGGAGCGCGGTGAAGCCGGCGTAGCGGCCGAAGACCTCCATCACCAGGAAGCGCTCGTGCGAGCCGGCGCTGGTGCGCAGCCGGTTGGTCATCTCGATGGTGCGCGTCACGCAGGTCGAGAAGCCGATGCAGTAGTCGGTGCCCGGCACGTCGTTGTCCATCGTCTTCGGGATGGCCACCACCTTCACGCCCGCCTGGTGGAGCGTCACGCCGTAGCTGAGCGTGTCGTCGCCGCCGATGGGGATGAGCCAGTCGACGCCCAGGAAGCCGAGGTTCTTCAGCACCTCCGGCGTGAGGTCGTTCACCTCGGCCTGGTACCGCGACTTCAGGTGCTCCGGCACCGCCGACCGCTTCACGTGGCTCGGGCGCGTGCGCGAGGTGTGCAGGAAGGTGCCGCCGGTGCGGCCGGCCCGGTTGACCACCTCGTTGGTGAGCACCTGGTAGTGGTCGGAGTTGTCGGCGGCCGGGTCCGGGATCATCTCGATGAGGCCGCTCCAGCCCCGCCGGATGCCGATCACCTCGTACCCCTCCCGCCGCGCGGAGAGCGTGACGGCGCGGATGGCGGGGTTGAGCCCGGGGACGTCGCCGCCGCCGGTGAGGATGGCGATGACGCCCTTCTTCGTGTTGACGTTGGCCACGTGCGTCGCTCCTTGGAGGCGGTCGGCGACTCGCGGCCGCCGCCCGTCGAGTCTAGCCTGCCGGGGAATCGCCTCGTCGTGAACGGTCCGAAACGGGGCGGATCCGGCGTCACCCCGGGTCACCCTCCCCGCCCGGCGATCCGGCACCTGCCTGCGTTCCGAGCAGCTCCAGCGCCTCGGCCGGATCGAGGTCGTCCACAAGGTCGATGGGGCTCCTCGCCAGCCGGCGCGCCGCGAGGAGCGCCCGCCGGCCCCGCCCGGCGTCGAGGCACCACTGGGCGTGGGCCGCGAGCAGCGAGAGCTCGAGCGCCCGCCCGAGCGTGAGGGCCAGCCGCCGTGCCCCGCCCTCGCGCGCGGCCGGCCGCGCCGCCGTCGCCTCGAGCCAGCCGCGGGCGTGCGCCAGGGCCCGCTCCACCACCTCGGCGCAGGGGCGGAGCGAGGGGTCGCGCAGCGCCGCCAGCGGCCGCGCCACCTCGGCGGCGAGCGCCCGGGCCACCTCCGGCTTCCCCAGCGCGCGCAGGAGGTCGAGCGAGAGGACGTTGGTCGTCCCCTCCCAGATCGGCAGCACCTGGGCGTCGCGCAGCAGGCGCGGCAGCCCGGTGTCCTCCACGTAGCCGGCGCCGCCGAAGGCCTCGAGCGCCTCCGAGGCGACGGCCACCGCCTGCTTGCCGGTGGTGAGCTTGGCGACCGGCACGAGCGCCCGCAGGAGCAGCCGCTCCGCCTCGCTCGCCTCGCCGGCGTCCTTCCTCCCGAGCAGCTCGACGGCGCGGAAGGCGAGCAGGAAGGCCCCCTCGCGCTCGGCCTCGACGCCGGCGAGCGTGTCGGCGTGGAGCGGCTTCGCGGCGAGCGGCGCGCCGAAGGCCACCCGGTGCCGGGCGTAGTCGGCGGCGAGCGCCAGCGCCCGCTGCATGCCGGCGGCGGCGGCGACGGCGTTCCAGGTGCGGGTCACCTCCAGCATGGGGCTCATCGCCTTGACGCCGTCGGCGAGGCCGGCCACCGGCTCGGCCAGCGCGCCGCGCAGGGTGAGCTCGGCGGTCGGCACCTTCCGCGTGCCGAGCTTCTCCTTCAGCCGGTGGAGCTCGAGGCCGTTCGGCCGCCCCGCGGCGTCGCACACCTCCAGGTAGAAGAGGGCGAGCCCCTTGCCGCCCGGCCCGGCCCCCTCCGGCCGCGCCAGCGTGAGCGCCATCTCCGAGGTGGTGGCCGAGGTGAACCACTTCACGCCGAAGAGCCGCCAGCCCTCCGGCGTGCGGCGCGCCACCGTCTCCGAGCGCCCCACGTCGGAGCCGCCGGTTCGCTCGGTCATCCACTGGCCGCTCGTCCAGGCGCGCGCCGGGTCGCGCGCGGTGAGCCGCGGCACCGCCCGCTCCACCATCGGTGAAGGGCCGTGGTCGAGGAGCGTCCGCGCCGCGCCGTCGGTCATGGCGAGCGGGCAGGCGTAGACGTCGAGCGACGGCTCGACGGCGTAGAGGCGCGAGAGCTGGACGACGCGCGACAGGCCGCCGTGGGGCCGCTCGTAGGCGAGCGCCACGAGCCCCTCCCGCGCCGCGAGCCCGGCGGCCCGCCGCCAGAGCGGCGTCACCTCGATGCGGTCGATGCGCCGGCCCCAGGCGTCGTAGGGGGTGAGGACCGGCTCGCTCCGCCGGTCGGCCTCCTGCAGCGCGAGCAGCTCGCCGGCCGCGAGCTCGCCGAGCGCGCGCAGCGCCGGCGCCTCGGCGGCGAGGAGCTCGGGCGGCAGGGTCCGCGCCAGGTACTCCTGGAGCAGCGGGTCCCCGTCGAAGGTGTTCTCGAGCCGCGGCGGCTCCTGCAGGAAGTCCATGCTGACTCCCTAGCGGGGGCTCGCGCTGCCCTCACGACCCTCGCAGGTGGCCGCCTCGTGGCGTCGCCGTCAGCGCCCCCCGCCCGCTAGCCGGAGCCCGCGGGGGACGAGCACGCGCTCCGACAGGTCGAAGAGCCCCTGCACCGCGAGCGCCAGGAGCGCCGCCGGCACCGCCCCCTCGAGGATGAGGCCAAAGTCGTCGAGCCGGATGCCGGTCAGGATCGGCTGGCCGTAGCCGCCGGCGCCGATGAGCGCGCCGAGCGTGGCGGTGCCGACGTCGATGACGGCCGCGGTCTTCACGCCCGAGAGGATGGCGCGCGAGGCCATGGGGAGCTCCACCCGCCGCAGCCGCTCCATGGGCGGCAGGCCGAGCGCCGCCGCCGACTCGCGCAGCTCCGCCGGGATGGAGGCGAGGCCGGCGTGCGTGCTCCGCACGATGGGGAGCAGGCTGTAGAGGAAGAGGGCGGCCAGCGCCGGCCCGGCGCCGATGCCGAGCAGCGGGATGAGGAGGACGAGGAGCGCCAGCGCGGGGATGGTCTGCACCACGCCGGCGGCCGCCAGCACCACCTGCCCGAGCCGGCGACGCCGCTCCGCCAGCACGCCGAGCGGCACCGCCACCAGGATGGCGGCGAGGAGCGAGACGGCCACGAGCACGAGGTGCTCGCGCGTACGGGCGAGGAGCCGCGCCGGGCGCCCCTCGCCGCGCGCCGCCGGGGCGACGCCCAGCGTGCGCGCCAGGAAGGCGGCCGCCACCTCCGCCTCCGGCACCCGCTCCAGCCGGGCGCGGGCGTTCATGGCCACCATGTCGGCCGCGCCGATCCGCCCCGCGAGCCGGCCGAGGGCGCGGACCACCTCCGGCGCCCGCGCCTCGAGGTCGGCGCGCCAGACGAGCACCGCCCGGTAGTCGGGGAAGACGCGCCGGTCGTCCTCGAGCACGCGCAGCCGGTAGGAGGCGATCTCGGCGTCGGTGGAGTAGAGGTCGGTGCCGTCGAGGTCGCCGGCGGCGAGGCCGCGGTAGGCGAGGTCGTGGTCGAGGCCGGTCGGCCGGAGCGCCGCGAGCCCGTAGCCGTCGCGCAGGGCCGGCCAGCCGTCGCGCCGGTCCATGAACTCGTGCGAGAGGCCGAGCCGCAGCGCCGGGTGGGCGGCGAGGTCGGAGAGCCGGCGCAGCCCGAGCCGGTCGGCCGTCGCCTCGGCGACGCCGATGGCGTAGGTGTCCTCGAAGCCGAGCGGCGCGCCCATGCGCAGGCCCCGCGCCTCGAGCGCCCGGCGCAGCGCCTCGTCGGAGGCGCCGGGCATGCGCAGCAGCTCCTCGGCCAGCGTGCCGGTGTACTCGGCGTAGAGGTCCACCTCGCCGGCGAGGAGGGCGTCCCAGAGGACGCGCGTGCCGCCGAGCTCGCGCCGGTGGACCGCCCGGGCGCCGGCCGCCCCGGCCACCTGCCGGGCCAGCTCGCCCAGGATGACACCCTCGGTGAACTTCTTGGAGCCGACGCGCACCTCCGGCGCGGCCGCGGGCTCCGCGGCCCGGCCCGGGGTGGCCGCGAGGAGCGCGGCGATGGCGAGGAAGGCCGGCGTCGCCGTCACGCCGGCCCCTCCGCCGGCGGCAGCGGCGGGCGCTGCGCCGCGACGAAGCGGGCCACGAAGGGATCGGCCGGCCGGCGCACCAGCTCCTCGATGGTCCCCTCCTGCAGCACGCGCCCGGCCCGGAGCAGCGTCACCCGGTCGGCGAAGAAGGCCGCCTCGCCGAGGTCGTGCGTCACGAGCAGCACCGTCTTCCCGAGCCGCCGGAAGACGGCCCGGAGGTCCTCCTGCAGCTCGTGGCGCGTCACCGGGTCGAGCGCGCCGAGCGGCTCGTCGAGCAGCAGCACCGGCGGGTCGAGCAGCAGCGCCCGCACCAGCCCCACCCGCTGCGCCTGGCCGCCGGAGAGCTGCGCCGGGTAGCGGTCGAGCACGTCGGGCGAGAGCCGGGCCAGGTCGAAGAGCTCGGCCAGCCGCGCCGAGAGCCGGAGCGGCTCCCAGCGGAGGAAGCGGGCCATGAGCGCGGCGTTGCCGGCGGCGGTCAGGTGCGGGAAGAGGCCGCCCCCCTGCACCACGTAGCCGGCGCGCCGGCGCAGGGCGAGGAGCCGCTCCGGCGTGAGCCGCTCGCCGGCCAGCTCGACCGTGCCGCCGTCGGGCGTCACCAGGCCGAGCGCGATCTTGAGGAGCGTGGACTTGCCGCAGCCGGAGGGGCCGAGGATGACGCGGGTCGTCCCCGCCGCCACCGTGAGGTCGCACGGCTCGAGCGCCACCGTCGCCCCGAACCGCTTGGAGACGCCGGTGAGCGCGATCATGCCGGGACGGTACCACGCACCCACCCACCCCCACCGGTTGGAGCCCACCCGGGCAGCCGACCCGGGGCGGGTCACCAGACCGTATGTCCACGTACCACGGGTCCCTCCTTCCGGGGTGACGATCGGCTACCATGCGCGCCATGTCCGTCGAGGAGCAGGTGGCCGCCCTGCTGGCAGCGCAGGATTACGGTCGCGCGGCCGAGACGGTCATGCGCGAGTACGGACCGGGCGTCCGCGGGTTGCTGCTGACCCTGTTCCGCCGCAACCGCGACGCCGGCGAGGAGGCCTTCTCCCTCTTCGCCGAGAACCTGTGGCGCTACATCCCGAAGTTCCGAGGCGACTCGTCGGTGCGCACCTGGGTCTACTGCGTGGCGCGGAGCGCCGCCGTCTCGGTGACGCGCGAGGGCTGGCGCCGCAACGCGCTCCGGCTCGAGACGCGCGACGCCGAGGCGCTGGCCGAGGAGGTGCGGACCCGCTCCGCCGTCCGGCTGGAGCGGCAGTCGGCCGAGCTGCTCTCGCTGCGCGACGAGCTCGACCTCGACGAGCAGACGCTCCTCACGCTGCGGCTCGACGAGCGGCTCCCCTGGGAGGAGATCGCGCAGATCATGTCGTCGGAGGGCGAGACGCTCGAGGCGGCCGCCTGGCGCAAGCGCTTCGAGCGGCTCAAGACGCGGCTCGGCGAGCTGGCGAGGGCCAAAGGACTCATCGAGTGATTGCGCTGCTCACTCGGGCTGAAGGCTACTGCGGCGCACGCTGCCTGCCTGCGCCGGGCGGACTCCTCCGTCCGCTGCTCGACGGGCCTCCAGCCCGCCTGCGCTGCTCCGTCGTCGTGCGCCCCGGCTCGGCGACGGCATCGAGCGCCTCGCGACGCCCCCAGCCCAAGAGAGCAGCGCCGTGAGCGACGACCAGTCCAGGGATCCCGGGTCGCTCTCGAGGTTGCTCGAGGAGCTGGCCCAGGTCCCGCACGAGGACCTGCCCGACGGCGTCCTCTCCGGCCTGCGCCCGGGCGCCGAGGTGGGGCGCTTCATCATCGAGCGGGAGATCGGGCGCGGCGGCTTCGGCGTGGTCTACGCGGCGCTCGACCCCGAGCTCGGGCGCACCGTGGCCTTGAAGCTCCTCAAGCCGGGCAGCGGGCTGGTGCGCAAGGGGACCGACTGGCTGCGGCGCGAGGCCGAGGCGGTGGCGCGCCTCTCCCACGCCCACATCGTCACGCTCCACGACTTCGGCCGGGCGCCGGGCGGCGCCTACCTGGTCTTCGAGCTGCTGCGCGGCGAGACCCTGGCGGCCCGGCTGACGCACGGGCCGCTGCCGCTCGAGGAGGTGGTGCGCGTCGGCCTGGCGGTGGCGCGGGCGCTGGCCCACGCGCACGAGGCCAAGGTGCTGCACCGCGATCTCAAGCCCGCCAACGTCTTCCTCTGCGGCGACGGCGCGGTGAAGGTGCTCGACTTCGGCATCGCCCACCTCTTCGAGAAGGGTGGCCCGTCCACCGGCGGCACGCCGGCCTACATGGCGCCGGAGCAGTGGCGCGAGGAGACGGGCGACGCGCGCACCGACCTCTTCGCGCTCGGCGTGCTGCTCCACGAGATGATCACCGGCGCGCTCCCCTTCGGGAAGGGGGGCGTCCGGCCGCTCGGCGACCGGGCCCTCGGCCCGCCGCTGCCGCGCGGCCGCGCCCCGTCCCGGCTGCGCCGGCTGGTCCGCGCCCTCATCCAGACCGACCCGTCGGCGCGCCCCGCCTCCACCAACCGCGTGGTGGCCGAGCTGGAGGCGGTGGAGACGGCGCTTCGCGAGCGGCGGCGGCCGTGGCGCTGGGTGGCGCTGGCGAGCGCGGTGGTGGCGGCCGCCTCGGGCGCGGCCTTCCTCCTCGCGCCGCCGCGCGAGCCGCCGGCCGGCGAGCGGATCACCGCCGCCATCGCCGACGCCGAGAACGAGACGGGCGACCACGACCTCGATCGCCTCGCCGACCTGCTCGCCGTCGCCCTGGGCGAGTCGCGGCGCGTCCAGGTGCTCTCGCGCGAGCGGCTCCTCGCCGCCGGCCGCGGCTCGAGCGTGGAGGGGGTGCTCCAGGTCGACGCGCGGGCCGGCAAGCTGCTCGCCGGCCTGGCCGGCGCCCACGTGCTCCTCCGGCCGTCGGCGCGGCGCGAGGGGAGCGGCTACCTGCTCGAGCTCACCGGCGAGCCGCCCGAGGGGGGCCGGCCGCTCTTCACCGCCACCGCCAGGGCCGCGCGCAAGGCGGCGGTGCCCGAGGCGCTCGACGCGCTCGTGGCCGAGGCGCGGCGGGCGCTGCGCGAGCGCGGCGACGACCTGAAGCGCTCGCCGGTGCAGCTCGCCGCCCTCACGACCACCGACCTCGCCGCCTTCCGCGACTACGTCGAGGGGATCGACTGCGTCAGCCGCCCCTCCGAGGCGCCGGGCCACACCGGCGCCGAAGCCTGCGGCGCCTTCTTCGAGCGGGCGCTCGGCCACGACCCGAGCTTCGCGCTCGCCCACTACCAGCTCGCCACGCTCCTCGCGACAGGCGGCCTGGCCCAGCCGGAACTGAAGGCCCATATGGACGGCGCGCTCCGCTCCATCGCGCGCCTCTCGCGCCGCGACGCCGGCGTGGTGCTCGCCTGGAAGGCCCACCTCGACGGCAAGGATGACGAGGCGCTGGCCGGCTACACGCAGCTCCTCGCCGAGTACCCGGACGACCGGCACGTCACCTACCTCGCGGGTGACCTGCTCTTCCACAAGAGCGACTTCGCCGGCGCCATCCCCTACTTCCTGAAGGTGCTCGAGCTCGACCCGGCGGCCGAGTGGCCGCTCGACCACCTGGCGCGCGCGCTGGCGAGCACGGGCAGATGGCGCGAGCTGAGAGCGCTCGTCGAGCAGGTGGACGCGCTGCCGCCTACGGCGGCCCGGCGGCGCGCCGCGGTGCGCGCGCTGGTCTGGCTAGGGGAACCGGAGCAGGCGGTCGCGCGGGCCAGGCAGCACCTGGCGAACGGGGGCGGCGCGCCGGCACGCTACGACCTGTTCGGCGCTCTCATCGCTACCGGCGCCTACGTCGAAGCCGACAAGATTGCGGTCGAACTGGACGCAGCTGGCCCGCGCAACCCGTCGGTGGCCTTCAGGCGACTGCAGACTCTGTGCGCGCAGGGTCGCTTTACCGATGCAAAGCGGCTCCTCCACGAGCTCTCGCGCGTCATCGACGGTCTCCTGCCGGAGGAGTTGGCGCGGATCGGGAGCATGGTGGCCGCCGGCGAGGGGAACGTCCGCCTCCTAGGCGAGGAGGCGGCCCGGGCGGTCCGTCTCAAGGCGCGCGAGGCGGGCGATGCGCTGGTGCTCCTCGCCCTTTTCGGTGATCCGGTGCGAGCGCGCGAGCTGGCCGCGGCGCTCCCCAGGGGCTCGATGGCCGAGCAACAGGTGGAGGCGCTTGCGGTCTGGAGGCGGGGCGACGCCGGCGCTGCAGCCGCGGCGCTCACGCTCCTCGAGCAGCGCGACCCTTGGCCGGAAGACGGAATTGCCCCGTCCTACCTCCTCGCCGAGCTGAACGCTGCCACCGGCCGGCCGGAGGAGGTGGTGGCGGCGGTGGAGCGGTTCCACCGGATGTGGCCGCGCACCATCTGGCGCGGCTGGGCCTGGTCGCGCTCGCTCCTCCTCGCCGCCCGCGCCGAGGAGCGGCTCGGCCGGCGCGAGGAGGCGCTCGCCGCGGTGGAGCGGCTGCTCGCCGTGCTCCGCCGCGCCGACGAGGGGCTCCCCCTCCTGCGCGACGCGCGCCACCTCCGCGAGCGGCTCGCCGCCCGCCGCGCCGCCCCGTCGCACGCCGAAGCAGCAGCGCGCGCTGCGCCGTGAGCAGCGCGCCTCGATCGCCGCTCGTCACATCAGGCCACGCCATTCGTCCATCTGGGCGCCCCGGGGAATGCACCCCGCGGCGCACCGGGCGCACGCACGCCCGAAGGACGAACGACATGGCCGGCATGGACTCGAACCGCCTCTCCGACGGGATCGGCTTCGCCCCCCTCTCCGCCCCCGCCTCGCTCGACCCGCTGGCGCTCGCCTGGCAGGCCTCGGGCACGCCGTCGAGCCTGTCGGAGCCGAGCCTCGGCGCGCCGCGCCCGTGGGGCTACGAGTACGACGAGCCGGAGCACGAGGAGCGCGTGTGAGGATCGCCTCGCCGAGCGCCTGGAGCCGCGCAACCGCCCCCGCGGCCGCGCTCCGGCGCGGGGGGCACTAGGAGGCGGCGGTGATCCTGGCCATCAGCCACGCCGAGGACGTCCACGCGCCGCCGGTGCTCGAGGCGCTCGCCCGCATGGGT
This sequence comes from Anaeromyxobacteraceae bacterium, assembly GCA_035719085.1. Taxonomy (GTDB): domain Bacteria; phylum Myxococcota; class Myxococcia; order Myxococcales; family Anaeromyxobacteraceae; genus JADKCZ01. The sequence continues at coordinate 7,012 of DASTGK010000144.1, read as the reverse complement.
GAGGAGGCGGTGCTCCTCGACCTCGCCTCGCTGCCGCGCGAGCGCTCGATCAGCATCTCGCACGGGCGGGCCGCGCGCGGCGCCACCTTCGCCGGCGCCGGCGGCGCGCTGCGGGCCGAGGAGGTACGGGCCGTCTGGTGGCGCCGGCCGCGCCGCTACGTGCCCCACGCCGAGCTGGCGCCGGAGCACGCCGCCTACGCCGTCGACCAGGTGCACGCCGCCGTCTCGGGCGTCTGGGCCTCGCTCGACGCCGGCTGGGTGAACGACCCGTGGCTCGACGAGCGGGCCAGCCACAAGCCGGCGCAGCTCGCCGCCGCCGAGGCGGCCGGGCTCGACGTGCCGCCGACGCTGGTCACGAGCGACCCCGACGACGCGCGCGCCTTCCTCGAGGAGCTGCGCGACCGGCCGGTGGTCAACAAGCCGCTCAAGGCGACCGAGGCGACCTTCAGGCCGACGCAGCTCGTCGGCGAGCGCGACCGCCGCCGGCTCGGCGACCTGCGCTTCGGCCCGGCCATCCTGCAGGGCTACGTGCCGGGCGTCGACGTGCGCGTCACCGCGGTGGGCGGCCGCCTCTTCGCCGCCTCGATCGACGCGCGCGCCACCACCTCGCCGCACGACTTCCGCCAGGCGCTCGCCTCGGCGCGCGTCGAGCCCTGCGACCTGCCGCGCCAGGTGGAGGAGGGCCTCCGCGGGCTCATGCGGCGGCTCGGCCTGCGCTATGCCGCCATCGACCTGCGGCGGGACGAGGAGGGGCGCCACTTCTTCCTAGAGGCCAACCCGGCCGGGCAGTGGCTCTTCGTCGAGGCGCGCACGGGGCAGCCGATCACCCTGGCGGTGGCCGAATCGCTCGTCGAGGCAGCACGCGAAGTCACAGACGGCGATCCCGGGCGTCAAGAGGGTGAGAGGGCCGTGCGCCGCGAGGCGGGGAGGTCCCCGTGGGGACGATGATCCGGGTGTGCAAGAGGACGGAGGCGGTGGACCCCGAGGTGCAGGCGCGCCTCGCCGCGGCGCTCGGCGAGCCGGGCGCCATCGTGGTGCTGGTCTTCGGCGAGGGCCCCGAGGCCGACCAGGCCGAGGCGCGCTGCCGCTGGCTGGCGCTCGATCCCGACTTCGACGCCCTGCGCGTGGTGCGCATCCCCGACCGGATGGCGCTCACCCGGGCGCAGCGCGCCCGCTGGGCCGCCGGCGACCGCCGGCTCGCCGTGATCGCCTCGGATCGCGAGCGGTCGGTGCCGCTCGACCGGCCGGACGCGGTCGATCTCTTCGTGGCGGTGTCGATGGCGGCCGCCTGACCCACGGGTCATCCGCGACGCCCACCTGGCGCGCGGTCCGCATACACCGGCGCCGAGGTGCGCGCACGGCGCCCTGGCGATCGTCGATTTTCTCGTCACGTCCCCCTTCGGGGATCGTCTACCCGCGTGACGCGGAGTGAGCGGCGACGTCCGTCCTCGTGAGGAGGCGGCGCGCCGGCCCGATCCTGGGCGCCCGCGTCGGGAAGAGAGGCGATCCCGGATGAAGAGCGTGCGGGTGGTCGGCGGCGGCGCGTTCCTGCCGAAGCGGGTGGTGAAGAACGACAAGGTGGCGAAGGCCATCCCCGGCTGGTCGGCCGAGCGGATCTTCAGCCGCACCGGGATCGAGGAGCGCCGCTTCCTCTGGGAGATCGACGCCGAGACGGGGCGCGGGGTGCCGCCGCCCGAGGACGCCACCTACTGGCCCCGCTGCAACGTCGACATGGGCGAGGCGGCGCTGCGCCGCGCCCTCGAGGTGGCCGGCCTCGCCCCCACCGAGCTCGACGCCATCTACCTCGTCACCACCACGCCGGACCAGATCAACTTCTGCCACGACGCGGTGCAGCTCCACCGCCGGCTCGGCTGCCGGCGCGACGCCCACGCCGTGGTGGTCGACTCGGGCTGCGGCGGCGCCCTCTACGTCGTCGACATGGTGCGCCGGATGATCCTCTCCGGCACGGCGCGCACCATCGCGGTGGTGGCCACCACCTTCGCCTCGGCCTTCCTCGACCGCGAGGTCTTCACCTGCGCCATGCCGGAGAACAAGCGGATCAACGGCTACCTCACCATGTACATGTTCGGCGACGGCGCCGGGGCCATGATCCTGCGCGGCGACGAGCAGCCGGACGTGGGCATCCTCGCCTCCACCGCCGGCACCGACCACCAGGAGCTGGTGGTCCACCGCGGCGGCGGCGCGGCGCTGCCGCCCCACACCCGCGCCTCGCTGGCCGATCACGCCTTCTACATCAACGGCCCGGTGGTGGCCGAGGCCTACCCCTTCTTCATGCAGAAGGCGGTGGACGAGATGCGCGCCGCCAAGCCGGAGCTCGTGCCGCAGGTGAAGCGCTACTACCTGCACCAGGCCAACCGGCACGTCCTCGCCAAGTTCGTCGAGCAGGCCGGCCTGCCGGCGGACAAGGTGGCGGTCAACGTCAACCGCTACGGCAACACCTCCGCCGCCAGCACGCTCATCCTCTTCGCCGAGGACCTGGAGCAGGGCGTCGTGAAGCTGGGCAGCGACGAGCTGGTCCTCTTCGCGGCCGTCGGCGCCGGCGTCCACTACGGCGGCCAGCTGGTCCGCCTCTAGCCGTCCCCGCAGCGCGCCGCACCACCCCGTCCCGCACCGGAGAACGCCATGCTCCAGCTCGTCCGCCGTCTCGCCGTGCTCACGCTCCTCGCCGCCCCGCTGCTGGCCGGCGCCGAGGAGCGGATCCTCGTGCTCCGCACCGTGGAGGACCCGCGCTACCCGGTCGACGCCGCCCTGTGCGCCGCCGCCCCCTTCCAGCCGATCAACGTCCGGCTCGGCGCCAGCGCCTGGACGGTGCAGACGCGCGCCCACGACGGCCTGCTGGTGAACGACGACGTCCGCTTCGCCGGCCCGGTGAGCGCCTGCGGCCAGCTCCGCTCGGTGACCCCGTTCACGTCGCAGGCGTTCCTGGCCCGCTTCACGCTCGCCGACGGCGACTACACCGGCGTCGGCACCTGCACCATCACCAGCACCGACGTGCCGGTGCCCTGGCTGCTGCTCGTCACCTGCTCGCTCAAGCTGGTCTCGTTCCCGCAGGGCGTGCTCGGCGGCAGCATGACGAGCGCCTCGGTCTTCAACCCGTACCACCTGCCGGGCTACGACACCGGCTCGATCTGGACGCTGCGCATCCATGACGCTCGCTGACGCACCGGCCGCCCCGCCGGCCGTCCCCGCCGCGCCCGGAGCCGCCCCGCTCCGGCGCGGCGAGGAGCTGGTGCTGGCGCGCGGCGGCCGCTTCAAGCTGCTCGTGCCGCTCGCCGGCGTGGAGCGCGTCGAGCAGGCCGCCCTGCCCGCGCTCCGCCCCGGCGCCGGCGCGCCCGCCCACCCGGTGGTGGCGGTGCGCGGCGCGCTGCTGCCGGTCCTCTTCGCCGAGGCGCTCCTCGGGGCCGAGGAGGCGACGCTGCGCCCCGGCGATCAGCTCCTCGTGCTGCGCGACGAGGAGCGCCGGGCGCTGCTCTGGGTGAGCGCGCTCGAGGAGGTGCTCCCCTTCGAGCCGCTGCCCCCGCCCGCGGGAGCGAGGGACGAGCTCGTGGCCGGCTTCTCCGGCGCGCCGGAGCCGCTGGCCGTGCTCGACGTGCGCCGGGCCCTCGACCTCGCCGCCGGGCCCCTGGAGGACGCGTGAAGACCATCCTGCTCGTGGACGACAGCAAGGTGACCCGCGAGCTCATCAAGGTCTACCTCATCGCCCGCGACGTCCGGCTGCTCGACGCCGCCGACGGCGTCGAGGCGCTGGTCGCCGCCAAGGCGGAGCGGCCCGACCTCATCCTCTGCGACCTGCGCATGCCGCGGCTCGACGGCCCCGGCCTGTGCCGCGCGCTCCGTGCCGATCCCGAGCTGTACGGCATCCCCGTCATCATCCTCACCAGCAACCGTGACGCCGAGTCGCAGCAGGCCTGCCGCGACGCCGGCGCGCGCGCCGTCCTCCTCAAGCCCATCGGGCCGCAGGCGCTCCACCAGGCGGTCGACCGGCTCGCCGGCACCTCCCTGGCGCGCGCCTTCGCCACCCCCCAGAAGCCATGACCACGACCCCGACCCTGTTCCAGGAGATCCGCGGCCGGATCTTCCGCCGCATCCTCGCCACCGCGGTCCCGAGCGCCGTGGTCGCCGCCTACGTCTTCGGCCTCATCATGGGGCTCGACGGCCAGGCCCTGACCAAGGCCATCCTCTGGATCCTCACGCCGGTGCTCTTCCTCTCGGCCGGCCAGCAGTTCCTCGTCACCTCGGCCCTGACGCGCCGGGCGCTCGAGGACCGGCCCGACGACGCGCCCGGCGACCGGCTGAAGCGGCTCCTCGAGCTGCCGCGCCGCGTGGAGATCGTCTCCAACGTGGTCGCCTGGCTCGTCGGCGCGGTGGTCTTCGCGGGGGCGGCCTGGCTGTTCTTCGACCGCGGCGTCTCCATGGTCTGGGTCGGCGTGGTGGTCGGCCTCTTCTCCTCGCTCTTCCCGGGCCTCATCCTCACCATGCTGGTGGAGGACGACCTGCGCCCGGTGGCGCTGGCCGAGGCGGCCCGCCACCCCTCGGCCGAGCCGCGCGGGGGCGGCCTCTTCTGGCCGCGGCAGCGCTGGTACCTGCCCTACGCCTTCGCCGTGGCGCTCGTGTCGCTGCTCGTCTTCAGCGGCATCGTCGTCCTGACCCGCTGGAAGAGCGCCTCCACCCAGCTCCTCGCCGCCATCGAGGCCAAGGGGTACGGCGAGGCCGCCGAGGTGGTGCGTCACGAGCTCGACGGGCTGCTGGTCTCGGCCGGGGTGCCGGTCACCATCATCGCCCTCATCCTGCTCTTCGCCTTCCTGGTGACGGGCGGCATGCTGGCGCGCCGGCAGGCCCGCGCCGCCGAGGCCATCGAGGCCTCGCTGCGCGCGCTCGCGGCCGGGAACCCGGAGCGGCCGGGCTGGATCGCCACCGACGAGACCGGCGACCTGGCGCGCGCCGCCGCCCGCATCACCGGCGAGATGAGCCACGTCTTCGCCCAGCTGCGGGCCATGGCGGCGGGCGATCTCTCCCGCTCGCTCCAGGGCGACAGCGGCCTCATCCAGGCCTTCCGCGAGTCGCAGGCGGCCATGGTCACCCTCTCGCAGCGCATGGTGGCGCTGTCGCGCGGCGAGGTGGGCGAGCAGGCGCGCATCCCGGGCGACCTGGGCGAGCGGTTCGACGGGCTGCACCGCTCCTTCCGCGCCATCGTCGAGCAGGCCGGCACCATCGCCGCCGGCGACCTGCGCAAGGACGTGGAGGTGCCGGGCGCGCTCGGCGAGTCCATCCAGCGCATGACCGGCAACCTGCGCGGCATGGTCGGCCAGACGCAGCAGACCTCCTCCAACCTGGGCGAGATCGTGGTGAGCCTGCAGTCGGCCGCGAGCCAGCTCTCCACCGCCACCACCGAGCAGGTGGCGGCCGTCACCGAGACGGCCAACACCATGACCGAGATGGCCCAGACGTCGGCCGCCTCGGCCGACCGCGCCTCCGAGCTCATCCGGCGCGGCGAGGCGGCGGCGGAGGTGGTCGAGGAGGGCGGCGACACCGCCGGGCAGGCGGTGCAGGCCATGTCCAACATCGCCGAGTCGCTGTCGCGCGTCTCCTCCTCCTCCTCGTCGCTCTCCGAGCGGGTGAAGCGCATCGACGACATCGTCGAGACGGTCGGCTTCCTGGCCGACCAGTCCTCCACGCTCGCCATCAACGCCGCCATCGAGGCGAGCAAGGCGGGCGAGGCGGGCAAGGGCTTCGCCGTGGTGGCGCGCGAGATCCGCGGCCTCTCCGGCGACTCGCGCAAGGCGGCCCGCCAGATCCGCGAGCTGCTCGGCGAGATCCGCGACCGGACCGGCCTCATGGACGGCGCGGTGGTCACCGGCGGCCGCACCGTGCAGGAGGGGCAGCGGCTGGTGGAGCAGCTGGGCCAGGCGATCGAGCGGCTCGGCACCACGCTCCACGAGGCGGTCGGCCTGATGCGCCAGGTGGAGGGCTCGGCCCGGCAGCACCAGGCCGGCGTCTCGCAGGTGTCCCAGGCGCTCGGCAACATGCAGAAGGCCTCCGAGTCGATCCGCGACGGCGCCCGGCTGCTCGGCGACCTGTCCGGGCGCGCCCACGGCCTCTCCGAGGCGCTGCAGCGCACGGCGGGGGCCTACGCCCTGCCGCGGGCCGACGCGTGAGCGGACGCCGCCCCACCGCGGCCGCGCTGCGGCGGGCGCTGCGCCACGGCTTCGGCCTGGCGCTCGAGGGGCTCTCCGACGAGCAGGTGCTGGCCGCGGCCGGCGCCGCGCTCGACGGGAGCCACCCGGCGCTGGCCCCGGCCGGCGCGCTGGCGCGCGTGGTCGACCGGCTCCCCATCGACGAGAGCTGGATGTTCCGCGACGAGCCGCTCTGGGCCTGGCTGCAGGCCGACCTGCTGCCGGCGCTCCTCGCGGTGGCGACGCAGCGCGGCCGGCCGCTGCGCGCCGTCTCGCTCGGCTGCGCCGGCGGGCAGGAGACGCACAGCCTCGCCATCCTGCTCCTCAAGCTCCTCCTCGAGCTGGGCGTCCCCTCGGCCGGCGCCGCGGCCCACGTGCGGCTGCGCGGCGTCGACGCCTCGCCGGCCCGCGTCGCCCTGGCCGCGAGCGGCCGGGCCAGCGCCTGGTCGGTGCAGCGCTGCCCGCCCGGCTGGCGCGGCGAGCGGGTCCGCTGCGAGGACCCCGCCACCGGCCGCTGGCGCGTCGACGAGGCGGTCCGCTCGCTCTGCCGCTTCGAGGTGGGCAACCTGCTCGACGCCGCCGCGCCGGGCAGCCAGGCGCTGCGCGGCGAGGACCTGGTGCTCTGCCGCCACGTCCTCATCTACTTCCGGCCCGAGGAGGCGGCGGAGGTGGTGGCCGGCCTCGCCGCCGCGCTCGACCCGGGCGCGGTGCTGGTCCTCTCGCCGGCCGAGTCCCACTTCGCGGTCGGCCTGCCCGGCGTCGAGCCGCTCGGCATGGTCGGCGCCTTCCGCGCCCGGCAGGCCGAGCCGCCGGCACCC
>DASTGK010000143.1:0-5548 GCA_035719085.1 Anaeromyxobacteraceae bacterium | reverse complement strand
CGCACCACCGCGGCGATGGCGAGCGGCGTGCCGATGGCCGGGTCGTAGTGGCGCCCCAGCTCCTCGGCCAGCGCCGCCGCGCTCTCCCACCGATCCTCCGGGCGCGCCGCCAGGCAGCGCAGCGTCACCGCGTCGAGCGCGAAGGGCAGCTCGGGGCGCAGCTCCGAGGGGGCGCGCAGCGCGCCGGCCAGCACGCGCTGCCCCACCTCGTCCACCGTGGCGCCCGGGAAGGCGGGCGCGTCGGTGAGCAGCTCGAAGAGCACGGCGCCGAGCGCGAAGAGGTCGGTGCGCGGCGTCACCGGCTCGCCGCGCAGCTGCTCCGGCGCCAGGTAGCGGATCTTGCCGAAGGCGCCGGCCGCCCGCCCCTTGGCGGCGCCCGGGGTGAGCGCCACGCCGAAGTCGCCGAGCTTGATCTCGCCGAGCCGGGAGATGAAGACGTTCGACGGCGACACGTCGCAGTGGACGAGCCCGAGCGGGCGGCCCTCGCGATCGAGCCCGGCGTGGGCGTGGTCGAGCGCCGCCGCCAGCACGTGGCCCACGTAGACGGCGAAGTCGGGCGGCAGGAGGATGGTGCGGGCGGCGCACTGCGACAGCACCTGGCGCAGGTTCTTGCCGTCCACGTAGTCCATCACCAGGTACGGCGTGCCGCCCTCGACGCCGGCGTCGAGCACCTCCACCACCGCCGGGTGGTGGAGCCGCCGCGTCACCGCCGTCTCGCGGAGGAAGAGCTCGACGTACTCCGGGTCGCGGGCCAGCGCGGGGCGCAGCCGCTTCACCGCCACCGTGCGGCCGGCCAGCGGGCCCTCGCGGGCCCTGGCCCGGTAGACCTCGGCCATGCCGCCCTGGCCGACGAGCGCCTCGAGGTCGTAGCCCGCCAGGCGGGGCGGCGCCGCCGTCACAGCCTGGCCTTCACGAGCGCCCGGTAGGCCGGCTCGTCGCGCACCGAGGCGAGGTCCGGGTCCTCGTCGATGCCGGTGGCGGTGGCGTAGCCGTTGAGCGCGGCGATCTGCAGGAAGCGCAGCGCCAGCTCCTTCTCGCCGCGCAGGGCGTAGACGCAGGCCATGTTGTAGTAGGCGTCGCCGAAGTCGGGGTCGACGGCCAGCGCCTTCTTGTACCAGCCGAGCGCGGCGCCGAGGTCGTCGCGCATCCGGTAGGTGACCCCGACGCCGTTGAACGCCTCGGGCAGGCGCCCGTCGAGGGCGATGGCCTCGAGGAAGCGCTGGCGGGCCCGCTCGAAGTTCCCCTCGGCGAGCCAGGCGCCGCCGTCGCGCAGGGCGGCGCGGGCCCGGTCGCGGGCGGCGGCCGGAGGTGGCGCCGGCTTGGAGGTGGCGGCCGGCGCGAGCCGCTTCAGCGCGAGCCCGCCGTTCTTGCCGAGCGGCGCCGAGCAGCCCCTGGCCACGTGGGCGGCGCCGGAGAGGCCGCCCGGTCCGGCGAGCAGCACCGCCTTGGCCCAGCCGGTCTTCTCCTCGCAGGCGGCGCCCGAGAGGCAGAGCCGCACCTGGCCGGCGAGCGAGTCGTCGAGGAGCGTCCCCTTCAGCACCTCCTCGCCGGCGGCGAGGCGGCAGGGGCCGCGCGGCGCGACGAGCCGGCCCGAGTACGTCGTCCCGTCGCCGCGGACGCGGATGGTGCCGAGGGGCGAGTCGTAGTCTCCCTCGACCTCGGGGGCGGCGCGGGCTGGGCCGGCGAGGGCGAGGAGCGCAAGGGCGAGGATGGGGAGGCTCATCGAGGGCGCATTCTACCCCCGCGAGACCGCCGGACGGCTTGACACCGCGCCCCGGCACGCCTACGATCCAGACATCTAAAACTCCGCGTGATTTCGCGGTGTTGCGCTCTTTGTAGCCATCCTCATCGACTTGCCCCCTGCCGGGTTCGTGATTGGCCTCGAGTCGTTTGGGCCGACTTGTCAAAAGAGGAGTTCCCGGCCGCTTCCATGCGCAAGCTCCCAGCAGCGAGGGAGACGCCTACGGAAGTTGGTCGCTTACGGGAACCCCACCTGTGGAAACACAGGTCCAAGCAACCGAGACACACGGCCCACGCGGGGGGCTTTTTTTCGTCCTTTTGCATTAGAGTGCGCCCCGTGATTTCCGAGACCAAGGCGCGAAAGCGCGAGCTCCGCTCCGAGCTGATCGCCGCCCGGGCGCGCCTCTCGCAGGAGCAGCGCTTCGCCGGCTCGCAGCAGATCGCCGACCGGCTCGACGCCCTGGAGTGCTTCGCCGCGGCCCGCACCGTGGCGCTCTACGCGCCGCTCGGCACCGAGGTCGACTCGGGCGCCATCGCCCGCCGCGTCTCGGCCCGCGGCGGCCGCGTCCTCTTCCCCCGCAGCATCGCCGGCGAGCGCCGGCTCGTCTTCTGCGCCAGCGAGCCGTGGGAGCTGGTGCGCGGCCCGCTCGGCGCCGGCGAGCCGCCGGCCGGCGCGCGCGAGGTGGAGCTCGCCGAGATCGACTGCTTCGTCATCCCCGGGGTGGCCTTCTCCGAGGCCGGGCTGCGGCTCGGCCGCGGCGGCGGCTACTACGACGTCACGCTGAAGCAGGCCGCGCGGGCCTTCCGGCTCGGCGTCGGGTTCGACCTGCAGCTCCTCCCCGAGCTGCCGCGCGAGCCGCACGACGTGCCGCTCGACGCCGTCGTCACGGATCGGCGCACCCTCCTCTTCCCGCGCGGAGAGGGCTGACGGGCCCGGCGGCCCGCAGGCCCGGGAGCGAGCGCGCGTGAAGGTCCTCTTCCTCGGCGACGTCTTCGGCAAGCCCGGCCGCCGGGCGGTGCAGCGGCTCCTGCCGCGGCTCATCGGCCAGCACGGCCTCGACCTCGTCGTCGCCAACGCCGAGAACTCGGCCGCGGGCGTCGGCGTGACGCCCGACTCGGCCGACGAGCTGCTCGCCGCCGAGGTGAACCTCCTCACGAGCGGCAACCACATCTGGGCCAAGCGCGAGATCGTCCCCTACCTCGACCGGCCCGGCTGCCGGCTCCTCCGCCCCGCCAACTACCCGAAGGGCGCGCCGGGGCGCGGCCGCGGCGTGGCCGTCACGCCGGACGGGCGCAAGCTCGGCGTCGTCAACCTGGAGGGGCGCGTCTTCATGAAGACGCTCGACGATCCGTTCCAGGCGGCGCTCGTCGAGATCGAGGCGCTGAAGCGCGAGGGCTGCACCGCCATCCTCGTCGACATGCACTGCGAGGCCTCGAGCGAGAAGAACGCCATGGGCTGGTTCCTCGACGGCAAGGTCTCGGCCGTGCTCGGGACCCACACCCACGTGCAGACCGCCGACGCGCGGGTGCTGCCCGGCGGCACCGCCTTCGTCACCGACGTCGGGATGTGCGGCCCGTGGGACTCGGTCATCGGCGTGAAGAAGGAGCTGGTGCTGGAGCGCTTCCTCACCCAGCGCCCCATGTCCTTCGAGCCGGCGCGGCGCGAGGTCCACCTGCAGGGCGCCGTCGTCGACGTCGACGACGCCACCGGCCGGGCCCGCTCCATCGAGCGGGTGCAGGAGCGGCTGCCGGACGAGTAGGCGCGGCCGCGGGGCCGCTACCCCTCGACGACGAGCAGCGCGTAGTTGCGCTTGCCCTTCTGCAGCATGACGTAGCGGCCGGCCAGGAGGTCGGCGGCGCCGAGCGGCCGCTCCGGCGAGGCGATGGGCTCGCCGTTGAGCGAGAAGCCCTTGCCCTGGACGCCGCGGCGGGCGTCGCCCTTGGAGGTGGCGAGCCCGACCTTGACGAGCGCGTCGGCCGCCTGGAGGCCGTCGAGCTCGGCGCGCGGCAGCCGCGCCGCCGGGATCTCGCCGGCCAGCACCTCGAGCACCTCGGCGCCCGCGGCGCGCAGGTCGGTGCCGCCGAAGAGGAGCCGGCTCGCCTCGACCACGCCGCGGGCCGTGGCCTCGCCGTGGACGCGCGCCGTCATCTCCTCGGCGAGGGCGCGCGCCGCCGGGCGCTTGCCCGGGTCGGCCGCCTGCGCGGCGAGGAGCGCCGCGATCTCGGCCAGCGGCCGGAAGCTGAAGAGCTTGAGCACCCGCTCGACGTCGCGGTCGTCGGTGTTGAGCCAGAACTGGAAGAACTTGTAGGGGGAGGTCCGGGCCGGGTCGAGCCAGACGGCGCCGCCCTCGCTCTTGCCGAACTTCTGGCCGGTGGAGGTGGTGAGGAGCGGGAAGACGAGGCCGTGCGCCCCCTTGCCCTCCTTGCGCCCGATGAGCTCGGTCCCGGCGGTGATGTTGCCCCACTGGTCGGAGCCGCCCATCTGCAGCTCGCAGCCGTCCGCCTTCCACTGGTGCCAGAAGTCGTAGGCCTGCACCAGCAGGTAGGTGAACTCGGTGAAGGAGATGCCGGACTCCATCCGGTTCTTCACCGAGTCCTTGGAGAGCATGTAGTTGACGGTGAAGTGCTTGCCGGCGTCGCGCAGGAACTCCATGAGGCCGAGCGGCCGGAGCCAGTCGGCGTTGTTGCGCACCAGCGCCGCGTTGCGCCCCTCGAAGGAGAGGAACCGCGTCAGCTGGGCCTGGATGCCGGCCACGTTCCGGTCGATCTGCTCGACCGAGAGGACCGGCCGCTCGGTCCGCTTGCCCGAGGGATCGCCCACCATGCCGGTGCCGCCGCCCACGAGGATGATGGGCGTGCCGCCGGCGCGCTGCAGCCAGGCGAGCCCCATCACCGGCAAGAGGTGGCCCACGTGGAGCGAGTCGGCGGTCGGGTCGAAGCCGACGTAGGCGGTGATGGGCCCCTGCGCCAGCCGCTCCTGCAGGCCGGGCGTGACGTCGTGGATGAGGCCGCGCGGGGTGAGCTCGTCGATGAGCGTGGGCATGGGGGCGGTACTCTACTTGAAGCCGACGCCGACCACGTAGCACTCGAAGCTGTGCTCGCGCGTCGCCTTGGGCCGGGCCACGTGCACCTTGTCGAAGCGGGCCGCGACCTCCTTCTTGAAGGCCGGGAACTCGCCGCCCATGAAGACCTTGGTGACGAAGGCGCCGCCGCGGCGCAGGGTGGCCTCGGCCACGCCGAGCGCCATGCGGCAGAGCTCGAGCGAGCGCGCCTCGTCGGTGAACTTCACGCCGATGGTCTTGGGGGCCATGTCGCTGGTGACGAGGTCGAAGCGGCCGGCGTGCAGCGCGCGGATCCGCTCGAGCGCGTCGGGCTCGAGCAGGTCGACCACCGCCGTCTTGACCCAGGCCTTGCCGAGGTTGCGGATGGGCTCGAGGTCGACCACCGCCACCCCCTTCTCGCCGACCGCCTCGGCCAGGATCTGCAGGAAGCCGCCCGGCGCGGCGCCGAGGTCGAGCACCGCCTGGCCGCGCGAGAGCAGCGCGTGGCGGCGCAGGATCTCGTCGATCTTGAAGGCGGAGCGGGCGCGCAGCCCGGCCTTCTTGGCCTGGCGGTAGTAGAAGTCCTTCGGGTCGTAGGGCTTGGCCATGTCCGTCCATTTGCCGCGGGGGAGCGGCGCGCCTATCCTGCGCGGGCGCGCTCGCCAGTCAAGCCCAGCATGTCCCCCCGCACCATCACGCTCGTCAGCCTGCCGGCCCTCGTCCTCGGGCTCGGCGCCATGGCCCACGCCACCTGGCGCGTCCGCGAC